>NZ_JBHFKZ010000028.1:0-59335 GCF_042879375.1 Photorhabdus sp. RM323S | reverse complement strand
CGCTCGCGTTGTTCTTTGTTGTCAGTCAGTAAACGGTGGGTGTCCACCGTCAGAATAATCCCGTTGAGGGGCTGACGCTGACGGTTTTCAGTCAGCCAGGTGAGCAGGGCTTGCCACAGGCGGGCGGGCAACTGAGGCTTACTGGCGTCTGCTGGCGATATCTGATCGATAAGCAAGCCGTCCGGGTCAATGATGACTGCTTTCTCCCCCAGCCAGCAGCGCAGGTGCAGGGGGAAAGCCTCTTCCCCCTGATGGCGGTCCGGCAGGGTAATGTCAGTCAGTTTGTAGCCTTCCTGGATCAGTGTGGTTTTGCCGCTGGCGGTGTTGCCCAGCATCAGGTACCAGGGGCGCTGGTAGAGGTAATTCCAGGTACCGAGATGGCGCTGTAACTGGTCTTTCCAGTGATTAAGGTAGCTGTCCTGATGCGTCATATCGGCCAGGACCGGATCGATCTCCCTCAGCTCCACATCCAGTTTGAGTTTTTCGAGCTGACGCAGACGACGCCAGACTTTCGTACCGATAAAGCCCAGGGCCAGCAGCAGAATAAGGACGGTCGCCAGCCAGCGGGCGGAGAGATTTTCCAGCGGGTGGGTTTGTCTGAACTGCCAGCCGGGTCCCCACCACCATATCCAGAGGAGGGCAAGACAGGGCAGGAGAGCCAGTATCAGCGAGGCGGCGGCTTTGAGCGGCGGCAGGCGCGGCATCGCCGGTTTTTTGATATTTTTCAGAAGAAGAGAGAGCCAGTTCATGGGTTAACGCTCCGGTTTGCAATCGTATCTGTTGAGGCGGCGGTCATGGCGGCTTTTTCTGCCAGTACTGCCAGCAGGCCGGGCTCCCAATGGGTGAGTAGCAGGTGTTGTCCTGCCTGTAACAGATGCCGGTAATGTTGTTGTGCCAGGGCGGTCATGCCCGCCTGTTCAAGCAGCTGTGCCGTGAGCAGCTGACCGTAGAATTGATCGCGGGGTTCGGTCAGTGGTTGCTGGTGCTGTTCTGCCGCGTTGAGGGCGGCTTCCAGTCCGTGTTGCCGGAAACAGTACCAGATAGCGTCGTGATCCGGAGTTGCGCCGCTGTGGACGGCAGCAGTTGCCGGCGGTTGCAGCCAGTTCAGGGTTGAGGGTGAGATAAACGGACTCCTGTCGGAAAAACAGAGGGTCTGTAACACTGGCAGGCGTTTAAGAAAGGCGGTCAGTTCATCACGGATGGCCTCAGCGACGGCGGTGTAGCCGAGTTTTTCGGCGGCCTGAGCCGCGATAGCGTGGCCGTCAAGCCAGTAAGGTGCGAGGGTCAGGCTTTGTTCTATCTGTCGCAGCAGGGATTTATCGGCTGTGGGCAGTTTTGCCAGATAATCCGCAGTACGGTCTGACGAAGTCGGTGCCAGTGGGGTTTTGCCTTCACTGCTGGCCATTGGCGCGGTGGTCAGTGTGTGCCAGATGGCATAACGGCGCAGACGGTAACCTGTGGCGGTGTCAGGCTGACGTTCGCACAGGAGATCAGCGACAGTGAGTAATGTTTGTTTCCAAGCTTTTTCACTAGAACTGTCTACCGCGACATCCGGTGCGGGTGTCAGCGCTGAGGTGCCTGCGGGTTGTGCGGCAGTTTCTGCTGATTCAACCGGTACGGCTACGGGTTTTGGCGTGGGTTTGCGGGCATAGCGGGAGCGTAGCTGGTCGATCTCTTTAGCCAGTGCGGGTTCATCGGTATGCCAGCATTGTGCTAGATGAGCCAGTGCGCCTTGTGCCTCTTCGCGCTGAGTCTCATCAGCCTGTTCGCAGAAGCCGGTCTGAGCAGAATCAAAACGTTTGATGACCTGTTGTGCCAGACGACGTTTGAGCAGAGGTTTTTGTGGCCAGGCTGTTTGCCAGTAATGCTGGATGTAATCGGCCAGCAGCTCCATTGCCAGTATCAGTTCAGCGGGATTGCTGCTGTGTTGCAATGTGCGCAACAAGTGAACCATCAGCCTGAAATCTTTGCTTTTTTCGCTGAACAGTTGCAACGCCTGACGCTGGATCTCTTCAATGTCAAGGGTGGAATGGGCCAGTGATCCCAGCTTAACCATTTCCCCGTCAATATATTCCCAAGCAGGTTCGTTTTCATCCAGCTCTTTGCCAATTAGTTCATCCGATAGGGGGGTTAGCAGGAGTCCCTGCCAGTCAAATTGTTTCCTGATATCCATGGGATCACCAACGACAGGCGGTGCGTAAAGGTTTCACCGCCTGTTCCAGTTGAGAAATGTTGAATGTTATCTGACTGCCGTTGTCAGTTTTGATAGTCAAAGTGTGGCCTGTCATCAGTCGTTTAAGTTGTTCAATGCCGGGTAGCCCACGGCTGGATTCTAGCAGATAGCCATTTTCGCGTAAGAACCAGTCGGCGCTGAATTGGGTTATGTCAGTCGAAATCATCACCGTGCCACTGTCTTGGGGTTTAGCCAGCGCGACCTGTATCCGGGTGATGTTATCGATACAACTCAGCATCAGTACCGGCCGTGGTGGCAAAACACCGATCGCGGGCGTGGTGAGTATGACGCGGGTCGGTATTCCCGTGGATTGGGTCGTGATAAAACCGGTTGAATGGTCAGTGCGTTTCATTTCCTGTTCCATTGCCTGTCTCCAGGCCGGACCGGTTTTTTCTAACGGAATAACGGCAATCTTATCCACTTTATCCAATAGGCGATCATAGCAATCGAGTCTGATCAGCGGTGAAGGTTCTGAACGACATTGCAGTAAGGCCGATAGTGGCGGCTCTGTTGTGGCCTCCTGAGTAGGTGGAATATCAGGTGTGCCCGTCAGAGATGCGATTAATGAACTAACAAGTAGCAAGAAGCTCATAATTTACACCTGTATTTCGCCAGTTTGTAAGTCAGTGTACGGGGAGCAATTCCCAAGCTTTCCGCAATTTGTTTGGTGTTGTTGCCGTAGATATGCTGGCGTTGTATCAGTACCGCACATTCGAACTCTTCGATTGCCTCAGGCAGGTTGTCAATCTTGCTGTAATCGTGAGAGATGCTGGCTGATGTTTTGTTTTCTGTTGTGCTACTCAATGAAGCCAATAATTCATCAAGCTGTTTTTCTTTTTGGCGCTGAGTCTGAAAGACCTGGCGGATCTGGCGCAGTTGTTCACGCAGCTGTTCTAATTCCTGCAATCTTTTCAGCCGGTGCTGCATGACATAGCCGTAGATGTAAAACATGTTGTTATCGTCAGCAAAACGACCGACATCTTCGGCGAAAACAGCAATGACACCACACGCCTTTCCGTTACAGTTAAACAGCGGAATGGCATGTAGACCACAGCGGTGGGGAAGCTCTTCGACAAAGGTGCGAAAGTTTTGATTGTCTACCCGCACTCCTTGATTGAGTGATCCCCAGGTTGTGGGGGTGCCTTTGTACAGAATTTGTACCAATGGGTGGTTGATATCGCCAATATTGACATCCAGTTGCAGAGCGCTTATTTGGTTTGGCGCTGGCAGCCGATAGCATTCAAGGCGGTTTTCATTCACGTTAAGCAGAGAGACCAACAAGGCGTCAAAACGCTGGCGTTGGTGATTCACTTGAAGAAAGTGGTGAACCAGTTGCTCGATAGAGTCATTTTCCAATAACGCTAATGCGCTTTTCAGCCGTTGTTTCATTGTATCTCCTCAACCACCGCGTTGAATTCATGTGCATCAACGGTTAGCTGGATGGTACTGATCTGTTTTCCTGAGGCCATTTTTTGCAATAGCAGCAGGGATAGTGGCGGCAACAAAGCGCCATCAATGATCGATTCCAACATGCGTGCACCGTTTTCAGCGCGGGTTGCTCGTTGCAGTATCTCTTCAATAACGTCGTCACTGATGGTGACTTCGGCATTGAAACGTTGACCTAATAGGTTATCGAGGCGAACCAGTTTGCCCTGGATAATGGTTTTCAGGGTGTCATATCCTAACGGCAGATAAGGCACCACTTCCATTCGTGCCAGTAGTGCCGGTTTGAAGAAAGCCGCCAGTTCAGGGTAGAGCAGGTCGTTCATCTCTTCCGGTTTATCAGCGTTATCAACAATGGTTTGATAGCCCAGGTTGGAGGTGAGGAAGAAGACCGCGTTTTTGCAATCAATCACTCGGCCTTCACCATCGGCCAGTTCGCCTTTGTCGAATGCCTGATAGAACAGGTTCAGTACGTCAGGATGGGCCTTTTCCACTTCATCAAGCAGGACGACAGAGTAAGGTTTTTGGCGAATAGCTTCGGTGAGTACGCCCCCTTCGCCATATCCCACATAGCCCGGAGGTGAGCCAATCAAGCGGGAAACAGTGTGTTTTTCCTGAAATTCGGACATATTGATGGTGGTCAGGTATTGACGGCCACCAAACATTAATTCTGCAATTTGCAAAACGGTTTCCGTTTTACCAACACCGCTTGGACCTACCAGCAGAAAAGCGCCCAGTGGGCGACCGGGGCGACGTAGGTCGGCTCTGGCGGTCAGCAGATGTTGATGCAGGCATTTGATGGCGAGATCCTGCCCCTTGATGCTTTGTCCCAGATGGATTGGCAGTTCAGTGACAACAGAGAGTTCACTTTGTGAAAGACGATTAAGTGGTACGCCAGTCCATTCAGCGATAACCGCCGCAATCTGGTTTTTATTCACATGAGGAGAAACCAGTGTTTGTTGTTGCTGTAATAGCTCCAGCTGTTGATTAAGTTCAGTCAGTTTAGTAATCAGCTCTTCTGTTTTATCGGTTGTTTCTTCGATTGTTTCATCCGTTAACAGCTGACGACGCAGTTCAATAATTTGCTGAACTAGTTGCTGTTGTTGCTGCCAACTGGCTTCCAGTTCAGTCAGTTTTTCTGTTGTTTCTTGTTGTTGCTGCTGTAGTTCATCCAGTCTGGCAGTATGTTGGTTCAACCCCATCCGTTGTTCCCTTGCCAGCACATCCGATTCCATTTTCTGTTGGTGGAGCTGGTTTTTCAGTGCGGAAATCTGACGTGGAGGAGCGGTCAGGTTGATGGCAACACGCGCACAAGCGGTATCCAGTACATCAATCGCTTTGTCCGGTAGCTGGCGACCGCAGAGGTAACGGTCACTTAATATCGCAGAGGCTTTCAGCGCTTCGTCATCGATCAATACGCCATGAGCCTGTTCATAGATTGCCCGCAGGCCACGCATAATAATCGTGGCTTCTTCCGCTGTCGGTTCGGCTACTTTGACCAATTGGAAACGGCGGGAGAGGGCTGCGTCTTTTTCGAAATATTTTTTGTATTCGCCCCAAGTGGTTGCTGCGATAGTTTTCAATTCACCACGAGCCAAGGCGGGTTTTAGCAGGTTGGCGATATCCAGCCCGCCCTGTTGATTGCCTGCGCCAATCAGTGTGTGGGCTTCATCAATGAACAGAATAATTGGTACGGATGACTGGCTGATTTCATTCATGATGCCTTTGAAACGTTTTTCAAATTCACCTTTTACCGCCGCTCCGGCCTGTAACGCGCCCAGATCAAGTGTCATCAGTTCACTGTTGCGCAGTTTTTCCGGCACCTGGTTGTCGATAATGCGCAAAGCCAGCCCTTCAATCAGCGCGCTTTTACCCACGCCCGCTTCACCCACCACAATTGGGTTGTTTTTACGGCGACGGCAGAGAATATCGATCATCAGGTCGATTTCGGTGTCACGGCACAGCACCGGATCGAGTTTTCCCTGACGGGCCTGTTCTGTCATATTCTGAGTAAAACGAGCGAGCAGGCTGTCACTGTTGGCGGCGGTTTTGCCTTGTCCGTTTTTATCGTTCTCCACAACAGGTTGTTCGGCTGAGCCGGCGGTCCATTGTGCGAAGTTTTGCCGCAGTAATTCGCGGTTTATTCCCGATAGAAGACGTGCGGATTGTGGTGTCAGGTAACGTGATGGGCTGAACAGCAATGTCATCAGCATGACACCGCTGCGTAATTCCTGATGCTGCATTTCGGTTGATGCTAACAGCCAACTATCCTGTAACCACTCCACCAGCATCGGGGAAAAGTTGGGGTAGGCTTGAACCATCGTTTGATGGTGAGGGATCATTTGATCAAGCTGCTCTTTCAGCAATTCACTGTCCACCTCGGCTTGACTGAAGATCGCTCTGATATCACTGAGAGGTGTGTTGATCATTTGCAGCAGTAGCTGAGAAACAGTGATCTCGGGTTGCTGCTGACTGACACACTGTGCTGCCGCCGTTTCCAAAGCGTGCCGGGTCATCGGATTTAAGCGGTTAACTAATGTGGGTAGATCAATCTGGATCATCGGTTCTTTCCTAGCGCAGTAAATTATTTAGCTGTTGTAAGATGTTCTCGGTCTGGCTGTGCAGCCGGACAGCATAGAAGCCATAAACCACGACGAGCAGCGCAGTGCCGCTCCAGAACAGGTGTTTGATGGTCAGACGTTTACCCAATCGGTAGCGGCCATCACGCTCGTTAGCGTTACTGTGCAGAATGGTTGCTGGCGCTTCGCCCCGCAGTGTGTGCAGTTGTTGATGTAACCGGCGGAATAAATGTTCAAAATCATCACCTTTCTGCGAAGCCACTTTGTAGCGGCCACGGTAACCAAGGCAGAAGCAGAGATAAATAAATTCCAGCAGATGCTGATAGCGCTTAGGTTCACCCATTAAACGTTCCAGTAACTGAAAGACTTTTTCACCCCCCCAGGTTTCATTGTGAAATCTCACCAGCAGTGATTGTTGTAACCACTCATTTTTACTGTTCCAGCCATGCCCCAGTGCGGTTTCGTCAATGAAGGTACAGAGCATGTAGCGGAAAGAGACAATCGCGCCCGGTTCATAACCTTTGGTTTGCAGAAATTGTTCGATTGCCTGAATATCAGTCACAACCTGTTGGTAAAGTTGATCCGGCAGCGGCTGATCACCCATGTCTTTCATTCGCATCACCATGCCAAGCAGCGGTGTGGCAGCGTCAATCATCGGATTCAGGCTTTCTCCACGCAGCGGTAACTGATACTGACGATGCAGAACAATATCAGTGAGTTCCGGCGTTGGAGCCGGATTGTCATTAATGGCTTCGGTTTTCATTAGTCAATTCCACTGCTGACTGCCCAGAATTGCATGTCTAATCCAGGGAAATCCCCCGAGACATGGAAGGCGATAGAAGAGCCTTTCAGAATCTCTTTCCATGCCGTACCTTGTTGATCAAAACGGAAATAGGTGTAGCCGGCGTGGTAAGGCAACTGACGCGGGGCGGCAGAAAGAGCCTCTATAGAGACGCCCGGTAGCTGGACGCTAACCATATCGCGGATTTTTTCCTGTGATGTGACTTTGATTTGCTGAACAAACTGTCGGCGTAATTGCTCCTGTGGCATTTGTGCGCGGACAGCCAGAATGAAATCTGCTTTGTGCAACAGATCGGGATCATGGATAGTCGCTATCCGGAAGCCATTTCCTTGGTTTTGTAATGGTAAGGAAACAGCCCGTGGTATCAGGACGACACCCATTTCTCGGCGCATATTATGCATGATACTTAGGAATGTTTCGGTCAGATCGTTATGATCGTAGTCTGGTATATTATCGGCTAGGCGGGATTTATCCGTAAATGTTCTTAATTCAGCCCAAGTTTGGAGGACTTGAGTGAAAAAATCTTGTGGATGGAGAAGGGGCTGTTTGGAGTAATGGGCAAACCACGGATGAATTCGGTTAATTAACTGGAGCATCATAAATTCAGACACATCAGCGACACCTTGTTGACCTGGCAGACCAATTCTCTTTGCAAGGGATTCAGCCCGTTCTGCCAGTGCCCCTCCTATTTCATTCATATAGCGTTTCAAGCGTGTGGACACATTAACGGCAGTACAGGTTGGGATGAAGTTCTTATCAAGAGTGATGGCTCCGTCCGTAAGCCTTTCTTTGATCCGGCATATCGGCAGCAAGGAGAACGCACTGAGATCCTCTGAGCCCTGTTTTAAAACCGGTGTCAGTTGTGCCAGCATGAGCTGGCTGATATCACCGCCATCTGTGTGCAGGTCGCGGACATCATCCATATGTTCACGGTAGCGTACAGCCCCGGCCTGATCGGATTCCGCATGGGAGATTTCATTGAGGGTATCGCTGGTCATGGGTAGCGTCAGGTAGATATTTCTGCTGTCTGTCCCGCTAATATCTGCTATATCAAGCGGTTGAGGAATAGCATCCTGGTGCGGAATAGAGAATATGGTACCATCCGGCATGATACCTCTGGCCTCAATGATGCCGATGCGTCCCAGAGCGAGAAGATCCTTGTCGATAGTTAAGGAACTGAAACCGTAATAGTGATTGATAAAGGTCGTTAGACGGCTATGAGCCAGATAGTCATTATGTTTTTGCTGTTGTTGGAAGTGTTGTGGCTTGATAAATAATCCTTCGCGCCAAATCACCCGATTTTTACCTGACATAATTATTGCTCCTCTTTTCTAAGTTCAACTTCGTTCGCTCTGATGTGTACCAAGATGTGGTATTGCTGCCCTGTGTCTTTTACTTTGATCACTTTTTTCCATTCGGATTGATTGATATCGGCATAACGGACAATAACGCCGATATAACGGCTATTTTTTTCCAGCGGGATGACTGGCAACGGTTTGTACTGCCCCGGCAATAAGGTGTAATCCTGATGGTCGATGTAATTTTTCCCCAGCGCTTTATCCAGTTTGTCGCTCTCAAGCTGATCATAATCAGCGGCAAGCAGGCGGGAATCTTCACTGAGATAGATCAGATGCATTTCAACCGGCGTGGGTTCGCCATTTTTGTTGGGATTGATATCAGGCTCTGCCAGCAAAGTGATCGCTGCGGTGGAAGGTAGCTCCGCAGGTTGACCGACCGGGGTCGATGGATCCCAGACAACCTGTCCGACTTTCTTCGTCGCCTGCCATGCACTGCTGCAACCGCTTAATATCAGCGCTGCCAGCAATACAAACCATAAGGTATGATTACTGAACCATGAGGTATTACCGCCGGAGCGTTTCATTACTGGCTATCCTCTAAACCCTGACGCAGAGCGCGGTCATAAGCCTGTTCATAGACTTCACTAAACAGTTTTTCGAATCCCTGCTGACGGCTGGAAGCCAGTTCACGGTAATAGCTGGTGTACATTTCCCATGCCCAGGTTGCGTCTTTTTCCTGTGTCTCATTACTGCGACGGTATTGGGCAAAACGGTTGAGCAGGTGTTCCGGTGAGAAAGCATCCAGCATGGTGTTCAATGCGGTAGTGATCGCAATCCGGTTAGCCTGATAGTGCAGTTGCAGGTTGTGCAGGCTTTCAGCGATGGCTGACGGTGCAGAGAGATGTACCGGGCTTTTTTGATCCGCGAACATCACCTGCATGGTGGTGTCGTAATCCATATTGAGCCGCAGTGGGTTATCTTCGATAGGGCGTAGTTGCTTGTCACGCAGACCATGTTGTGCACGTTGCAATGCCAGTAAGCCTTCAATCGCTGCTTTCATGGTTTTACCCATTTCTTCCAGAAAGTCGTTAGCCTGTTGGCTGTTATGCAAAGGTAAGTGTGCGCTCAACCCCCGCATCAATGGTGTGATAGCGACATGCTGCTGTTCCATGTTCTGATACTGTTCACTTAAAGGTGAAGAGATACTCGGTAAATCAACAAAATCCCGATCCATAGCATTGCCTCTGTTGTCTGAGAGGGGAGAGAAGAATAATGGGGTGTTGTAATGGCCTTGTTGCAGGCTCTGGTTTATTTCGTTACTCACCGGGGTTTGGTCCAGTGTAGTCAGATTTTCGCTGTCAAGAACCTTAAGGGGATCATGGCTGAAATCGTGGTTAATCGTTGGTGCCAAAGAACGATGATCGGTGTAAGTGGTATCTTGGACTGGGTCTTTTTCCATCATGGCGTCCAGTGGATTGCTATAGCTGGAGACAAGCGATTCCGGTGATACCATCATGGGATCAATCCGATCTGCGTCGGAAAAACTGATATGGCTTTTGATCACCAATTTACCGACAGTAATTTCATCTCCTTGTTGCAATCGGATGAAGCCGGTGTCCGAGGTTAGCGGTGACTGATTCACAAATAGAGGCCCAGCGATCATTTGCAGGCAGAATGCGCCATCACGCCATTGGATAGTAAATTGTGATGGATTGATATTGCCTTTCTGATCCTGAACAGACCAAAGATGGCCCTCGCTGCTGCCGACGGTGCCGCCTTGAGCGGAGAACAAGCAACTGGCAGATTTGCCGCTTTCCAGTTGATCGCTGTTGATCACGCGTAATGAAAGGGTTGGTTGTTGTTTTTCCATCGTCTTTATCCGCTAACTGAAATTGTGACAAAGGGTTTCTTTTCCGGCTCGCCCAGAAAGCTGGTCCACCCCAGGTTATTGTTTTGTTTCGTGCCAAGTACCATGCCGCCTGCCTGGTTTTCAGCCAGTCCAAGACGTAGATCCCAAGCCAATTGATCACGCAGGACAAAACAGATAAACATCACTAGTGGCAAGAAATTTTTACCATCCGGGAGAAATGACAGAAAGTGTTCACGGGAGAGTTCATTGATACATAACATAAATTTGCTGTTGTAGCCTTTTACCCATGAACCGATGGTGAAGTTTTCGCTCAATATGGACATTTTCTTCTTTTTCTCACCATCTGCTGTTAGCTGTTGACCCAAGCGGTTTTGCTGTGATAACGGAATAGTGACTTTCCTTAATTGCCAACCATGCACAGTCACATCTTGTAGATCAAAGCAGTGTGAAACCAGGCTGCGTATCACTTCCGGCGATCGGCTCGGACTGGCTAGCATCCCGGCATAGGCTAGCATCTTGCTGTGATTGATATTTAAATGAGCACGATTCACATCACTACCGAGACCAACTAGAGAGAACATACGTTGAGAAAAATCGTCCATTCCGTTTTTGTCAAAGCAGATGTAATAGCGATATTTCCGCCAAATCTGATAAAGCATGACGATTGAACGATGATTGAAAATATTCAAAAAATCAGTCAGTCGGTTTTCGTTTTGAGCTTCCTCCCATGCCAGTGAATCAAGGTAGTAACCAGGCATAGGTGACTGGCTACCATGTAATCCAAGAAAAGAGACTTCCACCTTGAAACGACCTTGTTCGGTACGTTTCACAGAGACAATATCTCTGGTAGCAAAAGCCAGGCTGGCACTGGATTTAAAACTAATTGCTTCCCGGTCAGGGCGATCGGTTTGCCCTGTTTTTTCCCACGCTACCGCCAATTGGTTGAGTAATTCAACCAATTGATAAAAGTTGTATTTTGATACATCCAGTACTCGATTTTCTGTCGAGTCTTTACCTGTTACATCAACGCGTGTTGACCTATTTGTACCGGCCATTGATAACATTCCTGATTATCTAAATTGATCACCTTCAGCATGTGGAAGGAATTAATGCTGGCATATAATGCAAGGAAACGTGACAGTATGGTGCCGAACATATAGAGCTCACCTTCAGAACTGAAAGCCTGTTGTCGGATATACAATGTCGATTCTGAACCACGTACAGGAAGTCCTTTAAACAGGCGGTCTATTGGTTTCGTTTCAATCCGTTCAATCGCGTTCAGCCGTTTTTTTGATGACCGTGATGACTGCCTATTATGTATGCTGGGAAGATCGTAGGTACTCAGTACCTGTTTCAGGGAGTCCTTATTCAGTAATGTCATATAATTCAGTGACATATTTGAAATTAGGGACCAGTGATATTTGCCGCTCATCAATGGATAAAGTGGAACAGATGGGCGGGTTATATTACGAAATGACGCAAATGATGGGCTGCCCAGTGAAGCGTAATTAATGTCACCCACCCGTAGTTGCAGTGGCAGTTCGCGGTTGGTACAGGTCAGTTTGATAGAGACATTTTCATGCCTTTCTAGTTCCAGTAACTGCGATGCATCGCCACGTACGAAAGAGAGATAGTGTTCAAGCCCTTTACGGAACGGGGATTCTTTGACCTTGATACGGAAATAGCGGGTGTTGAGTTCACTTTCGTGCTCGATTTGATGATGAAAACTTTCAAATGGTACATAGTTCCGCTCACTACCGCGCGTGAAGTCGGGTTTACCATCGGGGCCAAGCAGATTGCTTTCTACTTTATCGACGGAAAAAATGTCGTAGCAATCAGGATGGCTGTAGCTGGCTTTCAATGGATATTCCGCCTTGCTGCCATCCAATAGGATAGCTTCGCTATCCATTGGGAAGAGGTTGATTGCCGGTACACAATGCAGCCGGAAAGTATCCTGACGGATTTTAACTTCCGGTGGAAGTGCTTCTGAAAAATAGAGGTTCAGCGTAAAATCACTGGCTTTAAGGTTCGCCGGTAACTTGGGGAAACCCGTGATATCAAAAAACAGAAACCCTTCAGAAAAGCAAAAGTATTCCTGTAAGATGCGATAACCCATATAAGAATTTTTTGGGTAAGGCAACAGGGCATCTTCCCGGTTAAAACCAACCGGAACGACATCAAAATCCGGCAATGAAATGGTGGTATCGCCTACGATAAGTTTTGCGTCTTTAAGGTAGTAACTGAGCCAAAAATAGAGCTGTGTACTGCTGTAATCATCGCCGCTCAGATAAAAACGCAGCTTATCAAGTTGCAGCTCTTGTAAGCTGAGTTCTCTCTTTGAGGTAAAGTTTAGACCAATAACACCTTGCTCATTGCTGTTATTGACAGAAATGTCCCGGATCGACATTGGGAACAGCCAGACATCACGGCATAAAGTGAAAGTACAGCGGTTGTCTTTTTCTGCTTCATTTGGGTCGGTACTGCTTGAGTAAATATTGTTATCATCTTCGTCATCATCATTATTTGCCAGCAGACGACTCTGGATTTGAGAACCGCGCTTAACCTGTGTGGCTTGTGTGACGACACTTTCATCGGGTGTGTACTGGATAATCGTCATGCTAGGTGTTGGCCGCAGATAATTTGGCCATAACATATGCAGTAACCCATGAGTCAGTTCGGGGAACTGATCATCAATTTTTGCCCGTAAATTACCGGCAAGGAATGCAAATCCTTCTAACAGACGCTCAACATCCGGGTCAGAGCCTTGTTCAGACAGAAATGAAGCGAGGTGAGGATGTTCAATTGCGGCTTGTTTCCCCAATTGTCTCAGGTAATCCAATTCCTCTCTGAAGTATTTTTCAAGTGACATATTTATTGAGTCCGCTCTAGGCAATAACGCCGGTTGTTATCTAGTTGAATGTTAAATTCAACGACGTCACGAATATCATCCAGGGATACTTTGGCACTGATGTGAAAACTCAACAGCAGCGGGTCACTATCATCGTGGACTGCACTGACAGAGACTGACGATATTCTTGGTTCATAATTTCTAATGCAATGCTCTATTGCCTGTTCAATACTTTGCTTAAAGTCAGTTGCGGTGGTTGTGGCGTCATTGAGATCAATAACGCCAAGATCTACCGCACTCTGACAAGCTCCAGGATGGGTATTGAGAACATTATTCAGGTGCCGTCTGATGGAGTTGAGTAGCTCACGCATTCTTGACTGGCGGGAAGAACCAGAGTTCTTCCCCTGAATACGCTCAAACAAGCTGGCAGAGCCTTCTCTATTCCAACTGTACAGCGCAGCCATGACTAATTACTCCTTATCCAAACGCCCTACTAGTGACAACTCAAAGCTAGCTCCCATGTATTTGAAATGAGGGCGAACTTGCATTGCCACCTGATACCAGCCTGGATCGCCTTCCACATCCAAAACCTGAATTTGGGCGGAACGCAGCGGGCGACGGCTGCGGACATCTGTTGGTGGATTTTCCTGATCGGCGATGTACTGTTTCAGCCAGGTGTTCAGTTCACGCTCCAGATCCTGACGCTCTTTCCAGGAGCCAATTTGCTCGCGTTGCAATACTTTGATGTAGTGTGCAAGGCGGTTGATGATGAACATATAGGGCAGCTGAGTACCCAGTTTGTAGTTGGTTTCAGCCATTTTCCCTTCGCGGGTATTCGGGAATACTTTTGGCTTTTGAACTGAGTTGGCAGAGAAGAATGCGGCGTTATCGCTGCCTTTACGCATTGTCAGGGTGATAAAACCTTCTTCAGCTAATTCGAATTCACGGCGATCAGTAACCAGAACTTCTGTTGGGATCTTGGCCTGGATTTGTCCCATTGCTTCGAACAGGTGAACGGGTAGATCGCTGACAGTACCACCACTTTGCGGGCCGATAATGTTCGGGCACCAGCGATATTTGGCGAAGCTGTCAGTCAGGCAGGATGCCAGCAGATACGCGGTGTTACCCCACAGGAAATGCTCGTGATCTTTGCTGACATCTTCCTGATAATTAAAGTTTTTAATTGGGTTTTCAATGGTTGAATATGGCAGACGCAACAGGAATCGTGGTGTTGTCAAGCCAAGATAACGTGAATCCTCAGATTCGCGCAGAGCACGCCATTTGGTGTGAGCTGGGCCTTCGAAGACAGATTTCAGATCTTTAATTGCTGGCAGTTCTGTAAAACTGCTGATGCCAAAGAAATCAGGTGCGACAGAGGAGAGGAATGGCGCATGAGCCATCGCACCAACCGCGCTGACGTATTGCATCAGTTTGATATCGGGTGAGCTATTGCTAAATGCATAGTTACCGATGACTGCGGCAACCGGTTCACCACCAAACTGACCATAACCCGTTGAGTAAACATGCTTATATAAGCCTGACTGGATGATTTCTGGTGAGAATTCAAAATCTTCCAGTAATTCTTCTTTGGTGGCATGGATGATGTTGATTTTGATGTTTTCACGGAAATCTGTGCGATCAACCAATAATTTCAGTGAACGCCATGATGATTCCAGCTCCTGGAACTCTTTGGCGTGCATGATTTCATCAACTTGAGTGCTCAGTGTGTTATCAAGTTCAACGATCATTCTGTCAACGACGAGCTTGTTGATAGGTTCTTCGTTAGAACCTGTATCCAAGATGCTGCTGATGAAAGCCGCAACACCTTGTTTTGCTATATGGTAGCCGTCATTTTCCGGCGTCATTCTTGCTTGAGACATAATTTCGTCAAGCAAAGAGGTGGTAGACCCTGGGGCTAATGTTGTACTGCTCTCTTCATGTAAGGACATGTTAAAAACTCCTTTTCAGTCAATTACTTTTGATTGACGATTTCAAGTTCTTTTAGAAGTTGTTCGCGGACTTTTTCATCACCCAGTAATTCTTGTAAACGGGTGCGGAACGCCGGAATATTTCCTAACGGCCCTTTGAGTGCGACAAGTGCTTCACGTAGTTCCAAAAGTTTATTTAATTCAGGAACCTTCTTGGCTACGTTATCGGGTGAAAAATCGTTTAGTGATTTTATTTCCAGGTTAATTGGCAGGTCATCTCCACTATCATCATTGAGACGATTAGGGACGCTAAATGTGAGATTGATGTTTGCTTCATTCATCACGGAATTAAAGTTATTTTTGTGCACAGAAACAGCTTGACGTTCTTCAATTGGCGTATCTTCTTTCGTCCCTTTGATATCACCAACAATAAGTAAATTAAGTGGTAATTCAATTTCAGCTACCTGATCACCGGTATTAGGAACGTATTTGATATTAATCCTTTCCTTCGGCGCTACACTACCTGGGCTATTTTTACTCATATTAAAATCCTTCGGGTAATACAATTTGGCAATTAGGAATTATTGACAACAATATTGATGAGAGAGTTGCCCTGATACCTACCTATATGTGACGGATAACATAAAATCCCTTCCTGGTTTAAAGAAACGGAGGATTCACTGCATTGAATTGGGTAGTAAACCGATTTGTATGAGTATTATAGATAAATACGGATTCAGAATATTCTTACGCATCGAGCAATAGCATCAATATAGACAGCTCTGCAAAGCAGAGTGTCGCATTTTGTTTTTTTATTGTAAAGATAAAACATAGGAAGATATACTCCTCTATTCGGCCTTTTGATGATTTTATTATGTTTTGCAATAATTTACGCTTTGATCTTTCCTTAAATCATTTCTTTATCAGCTCCCCCAATATAGTAATATTAGCAGCTATTTTTCTGGGTATTTATAAATTTTTTGTGATTTTTTGTTTCATTGTGTAACAAAGTGTTTCCAGATGTATTCCTGTTTACATTTTGGAATTAATTTCATATTGTAAATATTACTTCGTTATTAATTAGGTGAGTGATTTTGATTTTTTGATCTAATTTGTCAATTTTAAATTGACCAAGAAACAATTTTTCTTGACTTTATTTAAACCTTTATATTTCATGTTGATATGTGATTTTTCCACTAAGAGGAATTATTGTCATCAGTTTATTATTCTGTTTTTTGTTAAAAAATAACATTATTATATAGTAATGGTGCTAATTGTAATATTTATGTTTGTCAGTGATGGGCAAACAATTTTGCAATTTAGATTTTATTTTGAAATGAGCTGTTTGGTATTTATTATTCATTTCAGCGTCCATACATTTGTAAGTGATTTTTTTCAAAATGAAATAGTTACTATTGAAATTAATATGAGCGCTACCTTAAATATGTTGACACAATTTCTTAAAGGATATTTTCATGCCAACTCCATGTTATATTTCCATCACTGGAAAAACCCAAGGTAATATTACTGCTGGCTCATTCACTGCTGAATCAGTGGGTAATATTTATGTTCAGGGGCACGAAGATGAGATGCTGGTTCAGGCATTTGATCATGTAGTTACCGTACCAACTGATCCTCAATCAGGTCAGCCTTCTGGTCAGCGTGCTCATAAACCATTCCGTTTCACAGTTGCATTAAATAAATCGGTTCCATTGCTTTATAACGCATTGGCTTCTGGTGAAATGCTGACGAATGTGGAATTGAAATGGTACCGCACTTCTGTTGAAGGGAAACAAGAGCATTTCTTCACAACTCAGTTGGAAGATGCCACTATTATCGACATTGATTGCAAAATGCCGCATTGTCAGGATTCAACAAAATCTGAATTTACTCAGTTGGTTCGTGTTTCTCTGTCTTATCGTAAGATTAACTGGGAACATACAACCGCAGGTACTTCTGGCGCAGATGATTGGCGCGCACCTATTGTTGCCTGATAGGTAATATCATTATTCAGCCAATGGAATATCTTTTCATTGGCTGAAAAACTTAGTTGTTTTATTAAAATTAAGGATTGTTAATAACTACCTTCAATTTCTTTCAGTTTATTTTCTTCTTTTCTTCTTTTTATTTAATCTATTTTTTACACGTACTATTTAACGATATTACTAAATGCTTCCGATAACACTCAGCCATTTTTTTGCTTTTATTTTAGCCGTTTTCTTGGTTGTAGCGGATGTTAACGTTTCTCTGTGACTATTTTAAACGGCTGATTTGATAAATATCACTATAGAATATTACATATTCAGGCAATTGTTTAATGCATTGTTTTTTTAATTTCACAACTTCTGCTTGTTTGTCGTGTGTAAGCATTGCTTATGATTGGTAGTGAGAAGACAGGTAGTATCGTGTTCTTAAATATCATATTTAGTCCTGATAGAATATTTTACTTATCCTAAATTTTAACGAATATGACAAGATTGATCTTCTGGGTTTGGTATTCATGATCCTGCCATTTTTATTGCTAATGGGGCTATAATGGTGTCTTACCATCTGTCCCACCTACTGGGATGGGTTTTTAGTTGTCAGGTATTCCATACTGGCAAGTAATCTATTCTCTGCTCTGGGATCTAAAACCTAATGTTAAGTTATCGTCACAGCTTTCACGCCGGTAATCATGCCGATGTACTGAAACACACTGTACAAAGCCTGATCATTGAATCTCTTAAAGAAAAAGAAAAACCTTTTCTCTATTTGGATACTCATGCTGGTGCTGGTCGCTATCAACTCAGTGGTGAACGTGCTGAACGTACTGGAGAGTATCTGGAGGGCATTGCCCGCGTCTGGCAGCGTGAGGATCTACCACAAGAATTGAAAGCCTATATGAGTGCAGTAACCGCACTGAATCAGAGTAGTAATTTACGTTATTATCCAGGATCGCCTTTAATTGCCCGCCATTTATTGCGGCAAGATGATAAGTTCAATCTGACTGAACTGCATTCGAGTGACTACCCTTTATTACGTAATGAATTCTCCCGTGATAACCGTTCCAGGGTTGTACGTGAAGATGGTTATCAGCAATTAAAATCACAATTGCCACCACAGAGTCGCCGTGGATTTATCCTTATTGATCCTCCTTATGAGCTGAAATCTGATTATCAGGCGGTTGTTCAAGCAATTCAGGAAGGTTATAAGCGTTTCGCCACAGGTGTTTATGCGTTGTGGTATCCGGTGGTATTACGCCAGCAGATCAAACGTCTGGTTAGAGATCTGGAAGCAACTGGTATTCGTCATATTTTGCAAATTGAGCTGGCTGTCCGGCCTGATAGTGATCAACGAGGGATGACCGCCTCTGGCATGATCGTAATTAATCCCCCCTGGAAGTTGGAACAGCAGATGAAATCGGTGTTGCCGTGGTTACACAAGGTTCTGGTGCCGGAAGGAACAGGCCACACATTGGTTAAATGGATTGCACCAGAATAACTTTCAGCAATGGCAGTGAGAGCCAGAACCATCACAACTAATTGATACTTTTTGCCATAATAGGCTTTCGGGTATTGACCTTTTACACTGATTAGATGGAAACGATCCAAATGAGCAAGCATTACAACTATATAGCAATTGGTGGTGGCAGCGGTGGTATTGCATCAATTAACCGTGCGGCTATGTATGGACAGAAATGTGCCCTGATTGAGGCTAAAGCATTGGGGGGAACTTGCGTTAATGTGGGATGTGTGCCGAAAAAGGTGATGTGGCATGCGGCGCAAATTGCTGAATCTATCCATCAGTACGGGCCGGATTACGGCTTTGATACTACCGTCAACCGCTTTGACTGGAAGACACTGGTTGCTAGTCGTACTGCTTATATTGATCGTATCCATCAATCTTATGAACGTGGTTTGGGTAATAATAAAGTTGATGTTATCCAAGGTTTCGCCCATTTTGTTGATGCACACACCGTTGAAGTGAATGGAGAGAAAATAACCGCAGATCATATTTTGATTGCAACGGGTGGGCGCCCTGTCCGTCCTGATGTACCAGGTGCGGAATATGGTATTGATTCTGATGGTTTTTTTGAACTGGGAGAGATGCCAAAACGGGTTGCGGTTGTTGGTGCGGGTTATATTGCGGTGGAGATTGCTGGTGTATTACATGCGCTTGGCAGTGAAACCCATCTGTTTGTCCGCCAACATGCACCGTTGCGCTCTTTTGATCCGATGATTGTTGAAACGTTATTGGAAATTATCAGTATCGAAGGACCCGCTTTGCATACTGAATCTGTGCCGAAAGCAGTGATTAAAAATGTGGATGGCAGTCTGACTTTGCAACTGCAAAATGGCAAAGAACAAACCGTTGATACTTTGATCTGGGCTATTGGCCGTGAACCGGCAACGGATAATCTGAATCTGTCTGTAACCGGTGTTGAGCTGAACGAAAAAGGCTACATCAAGGTTGATAAATACCAGAATACCAATATGAAAGGTATTTATGCAGTAGGTGATAACACTGGTGCGGTAGAATTAACACCTGTTGCGGTTGCAGCAGGTCGTCGTTTGTCCGATCGCTTGTTTAATAATAAGTCGGAAGAATATCTGGATTACACTAATATTCCAACTGTCGTATTTAGCCATCCGCCGATTGGTACTGTCGGTCTGACTGAACCTCAGGCAAAAGAGCAATTTGGTGAAGATCAGGTGAAAATTTATCAATCTTCTTTTACTGCGATGTATACCGCTGTCACTCAACATCGTCAGCCATGTCGAATGAAACTGGTGTGTGTCGGGCCGGAAGAGAAGATTGTTGGCATTCATGGTATTGGTTTCGGAATGGATGAAATGCTGCAAGGTTTCGCTGTTGCATTGAAGATGGGAGCAACTAAGAAAGATTTTGATAACACGGTTGCAATTCATCCAACTGCGGCGGAAGAGTTTGTAACGATGCGGTAATAATATTGTCGAAAATCCACCTATACATCTTTTCTATTCTGGAAAATACGTTAAAGGCCGGTTCTATCCGGCCTTTTGCTTAAAGGGGGCGGGGAGGTGCTACTTTTTGCTTAAATTTTAACAAGATCATCGACGATGAGTTGGTAGAACACGCCCGAATTACCGGTTCCATTGACACAGCACTATCCATCCGAAACACTGATTCAATGGATGTCATATTTCAATTTATGAACGCATTAAACAATGAACTAAATACTAGTCAATATTCCTCAGAAAGCTAGATTTAGCTGCTTTTTTTGAGGTGGATCAAATAAAAGGGATTGAATATGGAAAAACTGCAACAACAAAGCCGTAGGGCTTTTCTTAGTCAAACAGGTAAGCTCACCACCGTTTGCGCGGCGATTTCCCTGACTGGAGGGATCGCACAGGCGGTGCCGTCAACTGTCGGATCCGAGGTATCACAGATTCAGACTACTCTTACTGATCGTCATTACTATCTAAGTGATGTGCTGTTGGAAGAGGGATTTGAATATGACGCCGATACGGTGATCGGCACCCGTACTGCATTATATACGTTGGAAATCAAAGATGGCAGGATCGTTGCCATCCATGCTTCCGGTACGCCGCTTAACACGAATCAACCATGCTATCAGGCACGGGAGCAGTTGCTGTTGCCCGCCTTCCGTGATATGCACATCCATTTGGATAAGACTTTCTACAGTGGCCCATGGCAGGCACCGAGGCCTCGCCAGGGTAAAACCATCATGGATATGATTGCCCTGGAGCAGACTCTGATCCCCAAATTGCTACCCACTTCACAGCAGCGGGCAGAAAGCCTGATTGGCCTGTTGCAATCTAAAGGCAGTACGGTAGCACGCAGCCATTGCAATATCGATCCGGTTAGTGGTCTGAAAAGCCTGGAACATTTACAGTATGCTTTGGAAAATCACCGTGATGATTTCACTTGTGAAATCGTTGCCTTCCCGCAGCATGGTTTGCTGCATTCCAAAGTGGAAGGGTTGATGCGCGAGGCGATACAGATGGGCGTGCAATACGTTGGTGGGCTGGATCCTACTAATGTAGATGCTGCGATGGAAAAATCACTGGATACTATGTTCCAGATCGCGCTCGATAATAACGTTGGTGTGGATATTCATCTACATGAGGTAGGCCCTGAGGGCGTTGCTGCTATCAATTACATGATTGATACGGTGGAGAAAACACCCGCCTTGCGAGGTAAGGTCACTATCAGCCACGCTTTCGCCTTGACCACGTTGAACGAGGGCTCATTGGCAGAAACCGCTTCCCGTTTAGCGGAGCAGCAAATCACTATCGCCTCCATAGTCCCGATCGGTAGCCTGATGATGCCATTACCGCAACTCAGAGCCAAAGGGGTGTTCATCATGACGGGTACTGACAGCGTGATCGATCACTGGTCGCCATTCGGCACTGGTGACATGTTGGAAAAGGCTAATTTGTATGCGCAATTGTATCGTGGTTCAGATGAATTTCATCTTTCCCGCGCTATGGTTATTGCTACAGGCGGTGTATTGCCACTTAATGACCAAGGCCAGCGCATTTGGCCGCAAGTGGGTGATAAGGCTGACTTTGTTCTGGTAGCAGCCAGTTGTTCAGCCGAGGCGGTGGCACGTCTGCCGGCCCGTCAGGCAACATTCCATCAGGGGCGTTTGGTGGCTGGTGCAGTGGTCAGAGCCTGATCCAGAAAAGAGTACCATCGGTCATTTTCTCATTAAGTGGCTGTTTTTGGTTTTCTGCTCGTATCTAACGAGTCTGACACAAGCCTCTGCGGGCAGAAACAAGCATCCAGGTGATGTTTGATGAATTTATCCAGCATGGGAATGTTACTGATTTTGTAACCATTCCACAATAAAATCAGCCACTTGTTCAGGCTGATTGATATTCAAGTGTGGCAAAGTAGTTTCCAGTTTTTCATCACTGGCAACAGCAATCACATATTGATCAATGAGGTCGCTTAATGGGTGGTTAAGAATACGGCGGTATAGCATGATCTTATTGATTGGTTCGTTCTTAAAGCCCTCGACCAGAATCAGATCCAGTGAATCTGGATCAAAGCGACTGGCAAGATAGCTCAAATCTAATTCCTGCGAATCTGGCGTTTCTGTCATTAATGCCCAGCGCTGCTGGCTGGCGACCAGCGTTTGTTCTGCGCCAGCTTTGCGCAGTTCATAACTGTCTTTGCCCGGTTTATCTACATCCATATCGTGATGAGTGTGTTTTATCAGACCAACCCGGATTTGCCGTTGGCGCAATAATGGGATCACTTTTTTGAGAAGCGTAGTTTTTCCTGTACCGCTGTATGCCGTGATGCCAAGTAGTGGAAGAGGTCTTGTACTCATTTTCTGGTCTCCTGCATATATTCCCAATTCCGGCAATCCCCTGGTGTGTTCAGATTGGTAAAAGCAGCTGGATTATCGTCAAACTGAACAGCTATTGCGCCAATCTTGTGCATAAACAGCATCAGTTTGCGATCACCATCAGCCAGATAATTTTCCAATTGACAGAACAGACTACAGTGCAGTAGAGCGAGAGTAGGGTGAGCGCGATTGCCATCATCTGCATAGGCGGCTAATGCCTGCTGCTTGCCCTGCCATAAACGAGTGACTAAATCAGGGGGAAAGCCCGGTACATCACAAGGAACAAACACAACCCAATCGTGGCTGGCTGATTTTAGGGTTGCCAGCATTCCAGACAGGGGTCCAGAGAAGTCTGGTGTTAAATCAGGAACAACTTGATCACAACTTTGTCGGTAAATATCCAGATTACGGTTGGCGTTGATGATTAATTCATCTACCTGTGGCAACAGTTTATTCGCAATACGCTGGTACAGCGGTATCTTATGTAAGAGAATCAGCCCTTTATCATGACCACTCATGCGGGTAGCACGGCCTCCTGCGAGGATCGCACCGCTTATTTTTGGTTGCATAATGTTCAATCTATCAACTAAGACGGTTATTGTCCGCTAATATAACCTTTTTTAGTTTGGTTATTTGGGCTTCATCAAACGCTTTTCAGATAAGATTATCGGATAACTCGCTGATAAAATAACAATCTTTACGCTTATTGACAGAGCAATTCTTTCTCTGAGTGGCTATCCCTGTTAATTTGTATAGACTTTTGTTTATCACATTGAAAATATGTGGCGCAGGGGTAACAAGGGAAATTCCGGGGCTGAAAAAGGTTCACGAAGCAGATTTTAAAACTGCGTTATTGTGCGCCCGTGGCGTTATTACAGATTAATCAAGAGAATAGAATGTGCTAACAAACCAGTCTGCTTTTAATTTCCGGGAATTAACACCGGATTTGATTATGGATGCATTGGTGCAGACCGGACTGTACATAGATTCCGGGCTGACAGAATTAAACAGTTATGAGAACCGTGTTTATCAGTTTACAGATGAAGATCGTAAACGTTATGTCGTGAAATTTTACCGGCCACAGCGCTGGGATCGGCAACAGATTCAGGAAGAGCATGATTTTTCCCTAATGCTGCAACAGGCTGATTTGCCGGTGGCCGCGCCTCTGGTGTTTGATCAGCAAACCTTACTGACTTTTAAGGATTTCTTTTTTGCCGTTTTCCCAAGTATCGGGGGCCGCCAATATGAATCCGATAATCTCTTTCAGTTAGAAGATGTAGGGCGCTTGTTAGGTAGAATTCATCAGATTGGTCGTCGGCAACAATTCACCTCTCGCCCAACTATCGGGTTAAGTGAGTATCTGCACCAGCCACGACAGTTTTTGGCTACATGTAAGTTAGTTCCTTCAGCACAGAAAGTGCAATTTTTGGCTATATTGGATGATCTGATAAACGCCGTAGAATCAGATTGGCGCGATGATTGGCAAATATTGAGGCTTCATGGTGACTGCCACCCAGGTAATATCCTGTGGCGTGACGGAACTTGGTTTGTTGATCTTGATGATGCGCGTAATGGCCCGGCAGTTCAGGATTTATGGATGTTGCTTCATGGCTCCCGTCAAGAACAGTTATTACAGTTGGATACTCTGTTGGAATCCTATGGGGAGTTTACGGATTTTGACCCAAGGGAGCTGTCATTAATAGAACCATTGCGTGCTATGCGGATGGTCTATTATTTGGCATGGGTTGCCCGACGTTGGCAGGATCCTGCTTT
The DNA here is from genome assembly GCF_042879375.1 of Photorhabdus sp. RM323S. NCBI lineage: Bacteria > Pseudomonadati > Pseudomonadota > Gammaproteobacteria > Enterobacterales > Morganellaceae > Photorhabdus > Photorhabdus sp. RM323S. The sequence goes on along the minus strand of NZ_JBHFKZ010000028.1, from coordinate 35,222 downwards.
TCCCAGAGCGTTTCCTTGGATGACAGATGCCGATTTTTGGTTAAAACAGACGTCACTTTTTGCTGGGCAAATGAAGCTGTTACAAGAGCCCCCTTTGCAGCTTAACCCAATGTATTAATGTTTATCATGGAGATATTTATGAAAAAGTTTTGGTTAGCTTTAGTCGGAATGGTGATGGTATTTGGTGCCTCTGCGGCCAGTTTTACCGAAGGAACACAGTATGTTGAACTAAAATCACCTGTGGTAAATCAGCCACAGGTGCTGGAATTCTTCTCATTCTATTGTCCTCATTGCTATCAGTTTGAAGAGAGTTTTAAAGTTCCGCAGACTGTGAAACAAAATTTACCGGAAGGAACGAATTTTGTTCGTTATCATGTGGAGTTCCTGGGGCCACTGGGTAAAGATTTGACTGTGGCCTGGGCAGTGGCGATGGCGATGGGTGTTGAAGATAAAGTGACTCCGTTGCTGTTTGAGGGCCTTCAGAAAACACAGACTATTAATACTCCGGCCGATATTCGTAATACCTTTATCAAAGCAGGAGTAACCGGTGAAGATTATGATGCTGCAATGAACAGTTTTGTTGTGAAATCTTTAGTTGTTAAGCAGCAAAAAGCCGCTCAGGACTTGCAACTGCGTGGTGTACCAGCAATGTTTGTTAATGGCAAATATATGGTGAGAAATAACGGCATTGATGCAACTTCTGCTGATACCTATGCGAAATCCTATTCAAACGTTGTTAACTTCCTGTTAAAGCAGAAGTAAGGTTGGCGATTGAAATAGAATAACATGAGCATGTGCCGGAGTGAGAAGCTTTGGCACAATGCGTGCCAGAAAGAATTTTTTATAAGACAAACTCCGGTTATATCCACAACTCTGTGATCTATAAGGTAATATGACAGTTTAATGACTAGGATTATAAGTCATTGATTTTTACCCGTCGTTGATAAATTTTTTTTATCAACTGTCTATGCCGGAATGAAGCTCGTAATATCTATACACAAAGTTATCCACAGAATTTATAGCAAGATGTGAATATCTGGAGCTGGTTTCAGCAAAGAAAATTCACACAAAATTCGTTTCCTGCTTCTTGCTGTGGCATCCTACTCCTTATTACACCCGTAACAGATAATGAAGAAGACTTATGGCTCAGATAGCAGACAATCCCCTGATTTTGGTTGATGGTTCCTCATACCTTTATCGTGCTTATCATGCTTTTCCTCCGCTGACTAACAGCGCGGGAGAACCGACCGGAGCCATGTATGGCGTATTGAATATGCTGCGTAGTCTGGTAATGCAGTACAAGCCGAGCCATGTGGCGGTCGTATTCGATGCCAAAGGTAAAACTTTCCGTGATGAATTGTTTGCTGAATATAAGTCTCATCGTCCTCCTATGCCGGATGATCTGCGTGCACAAATAGAGCCGTTACATCAGATGGTAGAAGCTATGGGATTGCCGCTGCTGGTGGTTTCGGGAGTAGAAGCTGATGATGTTATCGGGACTCTGGCGTTACAGGCGGAGAAAGAGGGTCGTGCGGTGCTTATCAGCACTGGTGATAAAGATATGGCGCAACTGGTAACGCCAAATATCACGCTTATCAACACAATGAATAATACCATTTTGGGGCCGGAAGAAGTGGTTGATAAGTATGGTGTATCGCCAAATCTGATCATCGACTTTCTGGCACTGATGGGCGACTCTTCAGATAATATTCCAGGCGTGCCTGGCGTCGGGGAGAAAACGGCACTGGGATTGTTGCAAGGAATTGGCGGTATGGACGATATCTTTGCCAATCTGGATAAAATTGCGGGGTTGAGCTTCCGTGGTGCAAAAACGCTGGCGGATAAGATGGAGCAACATAAAGATGTGGCTTATCTTTCCTATAAATTGGCAACGATTAAAACAGATGTTGAGTTGAATAAAACCTGTGTTGCTTTGTCAGTCAAAGAGCCTGATACAGAGAAACTGCATGAATTGTTCTCGCGTTATGAATTTAAACGCTGGTTGAATGATGTAGCAAATGGTGATTGGTTGGTTGCCAAGGGCAAAAAACCGACATCCACGGGTAATGATGAATCATCTCCGGCTAAAGATAAATCTGTTTCGGCAACACTTTCTTCTGATAATTACCAGACTATTCTTGATCAGAAAAGCCTTGATGAGTGGGTTGAGAAGCTGAAAAAAGCGCCGGTTTTTGCTTTTGATACTGAAACTGACAGCCTTGATACCCTGACAGCTAATTTGGTGGGGATGTCATTCGCAATAGCTGCCGGAGACGCGGCTTATCTGCCACTGGGACATGACTGTCTGGATGCGCCAGAGCAGCTTGACCGAGATGCAGTACTGGCGGCATTAAAACCACTGCTTGAAGATAGCAACCTGCTGAAAATCGGTCAAAATATTAAGTTTGATCGTGGTGTTCTGGCTCGCTATAGCATTGAGCTGCAAGGCATTGCTTACGATACTATGCTGGAATCTTATGTGCTCAATAGCGTTGCAGGCATGGGGCGGCACGATATGGATAGTCTGGCTGAACGTCATCTGAATCATAAGACCACGACGTTTGAAGAGATTGCTGGTAAAGGTAAAAATCAGCTCACTTTTAATCAAGTCCCGATGGAACAGGCTGCAATGTATGCCGCAGAAGATGCTGATGTCACTTTGTTGTTGCATCAGGTTATGTGGCCGCAACTGGAGAAAGTACCGGCGCTGGAAAAAGTATTCCTGAAAACAGAAATGCCACTGGTCATGGTGCTTTCCCGCATGGAGCGTACAGGTGTACTGATTGATTCAAATATTCTGGTTGAGCACTCAAAAGAGATTACTGCTCGTCTGGGAGAATTGGAAAAAGAAGCTCATGAACTGGCAGGTGAGGCTTTCAACCTAGCTTCGCCGAAACAGCTACAGGCGATATTGTTTGAAAAATTGCAGCTGCCAGTAATAAAAAAGACGCCGGGCGGGGCACCATCCACCAATGAAGAAGTGTTGGAAGAGTTAGCAGATAACCATGTGTTGCCGAAAGTGATTTTGGAGCATCGTGGCTTGGCAAAACTGAAATCCACTTACACAGATAAACTGCCACAGATGGTTCATCCGCTGACCAAACGGGTTCATACCTCTTATCATCAGGCGGTAACAGCGACTGGACGTCTCTCTTCGCGTGATCCCAATCTGCAAAATATTCCTGTCCGTAATGACGAGGGTCGCCGTATTCGTCAGGCATTTGTAGCACCCGAAGGTTACCGGATTATGGCTGCTGACTACTCCCAAATTGAGCTGCGGATTATGGCCCATTTATCTCAGGATCAAGGGCTGTTGAAGGCTTTTGCCGAAGGGCAAGATATTCACCGGGCAACGGCGGCAGAAGTCTTTGGTTTGCCACTGGAACAAGTCACCAGTGAACAGCGTCGTAGCGCCAAAGCGATTAACTTTGGTTTGATCTACGGTATGAGTGCATTTGGTCTTTCCCGCCAGTTAGGTATTCCACGCGGTGAAGCACAGCGCTACATGGATCGCTATTTTGAACGTTATCCGGGCGTATTGACATATATGGAGCGCACTCGTCAGCAAGCAGAAGAGCAGGGTTACGTTGAAACCTTGGATGGTCGTCGTCTTTATCTGCCAGATATCAAATCTCGCAATGGTATGCGCCGTAAGGCGGCTGAGCGTGAAGCCATTAACGCGCCGATGCAGGGAACTGCGGCGGATATCATCAAAAAAGCGATGATTGCCGTAGATGATTGGATTATCAGTGAAGAGCCGAAAGTTCGCATGATCATGCAAGTTCACGATGAACTGGTATTCGAGGTTCATGAGTCACAACTTGAATATACAGAACAGAAAGTTCGTGAATTGATGGAAAAAAGTATGGCGCTTGATGTTCCACTGAAAGTGGATGTGGGTATTGGTGACAATTGGGATCAGGCTCACTGATATGCCAGATTGATAAGCGATAGGTTGAGCCGAAGTATTTGGTTCAGCCTTTTTTTGAACGACTCACAATAACAACATTGTCTAATAGTTCTGCTAATCACAGTTACCATGTGCTCTGGTATTCTCATCTTCCCAAGCTTGTTGCACCGTTCGATGCATATTAGATCTAGATCGCATAAATATGTAATTAAACTACATTTAATGGTGTAAAAACAATCAAAACTCGCTGCTGAATCGAGATAGTCATTGAAAATAAATTACAAAAAGGCTTTTTCTGAGAAATAAAATAGGGTAGAGTGACTAACGTAGGGTACAGAGGTAAGATGTTCTATCTTTCAGACCTTTTACTTCACGTAATCGGATTTATAGCTGAATATTAGCTGCCCCAGTCAGTTTTGACTGGGGCATTTTTTCATTTGAATTTAACGGGTCGGAATAAAAAAGGCGGTATTAGCTATTGTTTTCAATTTGGGCGGTTGGTTGGCTGAACCACATGTCCAGTTTCTGTTGTAGTTTATCGATGCCGATTTTTTTCGGGGCGGAGAAATATTCCACTTGAATATCGCCATTGAGAGCGGCTAATTCTTCACGTACTTTATTCAACTGGCTTTTACGGGCACCAGATGCCAGTTTATCGGCTTTAGTCAGCAACACAATAACCGATACATGCATTGCTACCGCCCATTGGATCATTTGTTGATCAAGATCTTTCAGTGGATGACGGATATCCATCAACACTACCAGTCCAATCAGGCATTCACGTTTTTGCAGATATTCACCCAATGCTTTTTGCCATTTACGCTTCATCTCTTCTGGTACTTCGGCATAACCGTAACCGGGTAAGTCAACCAAGTGAATTCCTTCTTCCACTTCGAATAAATTGATGAGTTGTGTTCGGCCAGGTGTTTTGCTGGTACGGGCGAGGCTTTTCTGTTTCGTCAGGGCATTTAGCGCGCTGGATTTACCCGCGTTTGAACGACCAGCGAATGCGACTTCAATGCCCAGTTCTTGAGGCAGATGGCGAATATCAGGTGCGCTCATGATAAAACGAGTCATATGATAGTTGTGGTTTTTGATGGTCAAAATGATTATCTCCCTGAGAAATGCACTGAATATATGCCAAAGGAGATTATACCGATAGCCACTGTTGGTTGACAGGATTAAAAATAATGACCTATTTCTGATGGGTTAAGCCAAATTTGCTATTTTGCCGTCAATTACTGCCTTATTTGTGAAATAAAATCTGATCTATTGTGAGAGGATAAATTTTTATCCAAAGCACCAACCGATTGATAGCGTAAATGTAAGTAAATATTGAGCACTATGCTGAGGAGATTATTAGAATTGATTTCAGCTTGTGTTGTTGACCTTAATATATAGGAATCCAGAATGTTTAAACGTATTTTAGTAACGCTTGTAACTGCATGTTCTCTGAGCGCAATGGCACCTCTGGCTCTGGCTGCGGGTGAAACCCATGTGAAACTGGTGACAACAGAGGGTAATATTGAACTGGAATTAAATAGCCAGAAAGCGCCGATTACAACCAAAAACTTTATTGAATACGTCAATGAGGGCTATTATAACAACACAATTTTTCATCGGGTAATCCCTGGATTTATGGTTCAGGGGGGCGGTTTTACCAAAGATTTGCAGCAGAAAACGACTAAAGAAGCCATTAAAAATGAAGCGGATAACGGGCTGCGTAATTTACGCGGAACGATTTCTATGGCGCGTACCGCAGATAAAGACAGTGCTACTAGTCAATTCTTTATCAACGTAGCAGATAATGCTTTCCTTGATCATGGTCAGCGTGACTTTGGCTATGCCGTATTTGGTAAGGTCGTAAAAGGTATGGATGTTGTAGATAAAATTTCTCAAGTAAAAACTGAAAATGTTGGCCCCTATCAGAATGTGCCGGTGAAACCCGTGGTTATCCTATCTGCTAAGATTATTCCTTAACTTTCTTCTGAGACATTAATGATCAACTGCGATTATGGCAGTTTGGTCTCTTGGTGAATTTTCATCTGATTAACAATTCGGGCCTTTATTTAATGCAGGCCCGTTTTACAGTTATTCATACAGCTTCTTGGTGAATTCTTTATTTTCTTCGGTTCGTGGATAATATCTGTTTTTGTAGCACTTCTTCTCTTTACTCTCGCAGTGAACACCATTACTCAAAGTGTAAGATGTAAGATCAATATCTTTCCCGTCACCAATCTCTTCTTTCAGATGTTTCGAGGCTTTTTTTCCTAAATACCTTTCGGTGAGTTTTAGCGATAAACCTTGCTGATCAGCGCAGTATTTTCCTTTTTTATCACAAATAACCCCTTTTTCTGGGAAGAAAATATTTGCAGCTTTAGTTGCAGCCAGCGCGGGGAAGGACAGCAAAAAAAGAGATGCTATAATCAGTTTTGTCTTCATAACAATTACCTTACTTATTGAATATCAAAAAGAGCCTATGTTTTGTAGCGGTATGAGAGTAAGTTGATGGAGGAAAAAGTAGCCATTGATTTTGTTACACTATGCTGCAAGTGCTTATGTGCTATGATAGCCGCCCCGTTGTCGTTAGGCCGTTTTACCTGAAATCATGTTGTTCATGATAAACAAATTGCAGGATTGGCAGGACAACAAATACAGCGATAAAAATGGGTAGGATAGACTCCTATGTTATTAATAATAGATAACTATGATTCTTTTACGTATAACTTATATCAATATTTTTGTGAATTGGGAACAGATGTTTTAGTCAAGCGCAATGATGAATTACAGCTTGAAGATATTGAGCGATTGGCACCGACTCATCTGGTTATTTCCCCAGGCCCATGTACCCCAAATGAAGCAGGCATTTCTCTGGCTGCGATTTCTCATTTTTCGGATAAATTGCCGATCCTTGGTGTTTGCCTTGGGCATCAGGCAATTGGGCAGGCATTCGGTGCCAGTGTGGTAAAAGCCAGGGAGGTGATGCATGGGAAAACTTCTGCTATTCATCATAATCAGCAAGGTGTGTTCAAAGGGCTTAACCGGCCATTAACGGTTACCCGTTACCATTCATTGGTGATTGCCGCAGAGACTTTACCAGCAGTATTTGAAGTTACTGCATGGAGTCAGCATAACGGCAATGTCGATGAGATCATGGGAATTCGTCATCGTACTTTGCCCTTAGAAGGTGTGCAGTTCCATCCTGAAAGTATTCTCAGTGAGCAAGGGCATCAGCTACTGAGTAACTTCCTTAGATATTAACCAGATACCAATAATTTCTTCAATTATTCATCTTTTTCATTTGCCCATTTTTGATTTTTTATGCATATTCAATGATTATAATTTCACTTTTGAATGGCGTATATATAAAAAACGGGTGGGGAAATGATGGAGCGTGCCGCAGTAAACAGAAATACATACGATCAAGTCATGTTGCCAATTTATTCACCGGCACAGTTTATACCGGTGAAAGGGCAAGGTAGTCGTGTATGGGATCAGCAAGGGAAAGAGTATATTGATTTTGCTGGTGGTATTGCTGTTATGGCTTTGGGACATTGCCATCCTGCGCTAGTGGATGTTCTAAAGCAGCAAGGAGAGAAACTTTGGCATATCAGTAACATTTTCACCAGTGAACCAGCTTTGATACTCGCGCAGAAACTGATTGATGCAACTTTTGCGGAGCGGGTATTTTTTGCCAACTCCGGAGCGGAAGCGAATGAAGCCGCATTTAAGCTGGCGCGTCACTATGCCATTACCCGTTACCATCCCTATAAAACCAAAATTATCGCATTCCATCAGGGGTTTCATGGTCGTACCCTGTTTACAGTCTCTGTTGGTGGTCAACCAAAATACGCTGATGGTTTTGGGCCAAAACCCGCCGATATTATTCATGTGCCTTTTAATGACTTGGATGCAGTCAAGGCAGTCATGGATGACCATACTTGCGCTGTTGTATTAGAACCTGTTCAGGGTGAAGGGGGCGTCACACCGGCGACACCGGCATTTATTCATGGGTTGCGTGAGCTTTGCGATCAGCATCAGGTACTGCTGGTATTTGATGAAGTGCAAAGTGGGATGGGGCGTACCGGCAAGTTATTTTCTTATATGTATTATGATGTTGTGCCGGACATTATCACCACCGCGAAAGCATTGGGAAATGGTTTCCCGGTCAGCGCTATGCTGACTACAGCGAATATTGCTTCGGTGATGGCGCTGGGAACTCACGGCACAACTTATGGTGGTAATCCGTTGGCTTGTGCGGTGGCAAATATCGCTTTTGACATTATCAATACGCCAGAGGTCTTGGAGGGTGTTGAAAAACGCCATCATTTGATTGTGAATTTTCTGAACGATATCAATCAGCAATATTCGATATTTGGTGAAATCCGTGGCAAGGGGTTGCTGATTGGTGCGGAACTAAAAGCGCCGTATCAGGGGAAATCTAAAGAGATCCTGCAACTGGCGGCTGAAAATGGTCTGATGTTGTTGAGTGCCGGGGGGGATGTACTGCGTTTCACGCCTTCGTTGATTATCGGTGAAGAAGAGATAACCCGGGGAATGGAACGGCTGGAGAAAGCAATTAGCCAGTTGGTGTAAAGTAAGTACAAGAGAAATCAGCGCAGGATAATGCGCTGATTAATTAGGTGTTAACGGGTACCGTAAACAACGATTGTTTTGCCGTGTGCGGAGATCAGGTTTTGGTCTTCCAGCATTTTTAGAATACGGCCAACCGTTTCACGGGAACAGCCAACAATCTGACCAATTTCCTGACGAGTGATTTTGATTTGCATTCCATCCGGGTGAGTCATTGCATCGGGTTGTTTCGCCAGATTCAGTAAAGTCTGAGCAATCCGGCCGGTCACATCCAGGAAAGCCAGGTTACCGACTTTCTCAGAAGTTGTTTGCAAACGGCTTGCCATTTGGGCAGATAAACGCATTAAAATATCCGGGTTTACCTGAATCAGTTGGCGGAATTTTTTATAGGAAATTTCCGCTACTTCACAGGCGCTTTTGGCCCGTACCCAGGCTGTACGCTCTTGTCCTTCTTCAAATAATCCAAGTTCGCCAATGAAATCTCCCTGGTTTAAATAGGAGAGGATCATCTCTTTGCCTTCTTCATCTTTAATCAAAACCGCAACAGAACCTTTTACGATGTAGTAAAGCGTCTCTGCTTTTTCGCCTTGATGAATAAGCGTGCTTTTGGATGGATATTTATGAATATGGCAGTGTGACAAAAACCATTCAAGAGTGGGGTCTGTTTGTGGCTTGCCGAGAACCATTCGCTTCATCCTCTGTTGTTATCGCTGCCTAAATAACACGAGAACCTAAAAGTTTCTCGTCAGGCTGGCTTAAAAGACACTAGCTTAACATATTAGTTTGCTGAAAAACCGACAGGTGAGGGTTTTATATAGGTTATCTGAAATTCGAAACTTGAGTATTGATCTTAACCCACATATACCCAGACCTGCTTCTGTTTTTAACACAGGAAAAGGTTTCTGTCTTGTCTTGTATTGTTTCAGCATAATAAACCGCTCATTAGATTGCCAGTTTAATACTGAAAGAGTAGGCTTTGATGCAAAAAATGACTTAAGAGGTACTTATGCAAGCGCGGGTAAAATGGGTTGAAGGGTTGTCTCTTTTGGGGGAGTCATCTTCAGGCCATCAGATAATGATGGATGGAAATGCTGGCGATAAGGCACCAAGCCCAATGGAAATGGTATTAATGGCAGTTGGCGGTTGCAGCACGATTGATGTTATTTCTATTTTGCAGAAAGGCAGATATGACATAAAAGATTGTGAAGTGAAATTAACTTCCCACCGTCGTGAAGAGGCGCCACGCTTGTTTACTTCTATTAATCTGCATTTTATTGTTACCGGCAAGGATTTAACAGAGAAAGCGGTTGAACGCGCCGTCACGCTTTCTGCTGAGAAATATTGTTCTGTTTCGTTGATGCTGGGTAAATCAGTTGAACTTACCCACAGCTTTGAAATTAAAGAGACAGAGTAAGATATTATTTCCTGATTGAAAAATAACGACAGGTAACTAATATCAGTTACCTGTTTTTTTAACTGAATAATATAAGAAGTGAATTCAAACGCTGGGTTTTCTGGATTTATCCCAGGTTTTAATCAACAAATCTTTTCCCCTTCCAGTAATCGCTGTACCAATGGCGTCATAATTAATTCCATTGCCAGCCCCATTTTTCCACCGGGAACTACGATGGTATTAATACTTGAAACAAATGAACCTTGTAACATTGATAAAAGGTACGGGAAATCAATTTGAGTAAGATCACGGAAGCGGATGACGATAAAACTCTCATCCAGTGATGGAATGGCTTTGGCTGAAAAGGGATTGGATGTATCAACTGTCGGCACGCGTTGGAAGTTGATATGTGTTCGTGAAAATTGGGGAGTAATGTAGTTAATATAATCATCCATAGAACGAACAACGGAATCCATCACGGCTTCCTGTGAATGTCCCCGTTCTCCAGTATCGCGGATAAGTTTCTGTATCCATTCAAGGTTGACGATCGGTACTACCCCCACCAGCAGATCGACATGACTGGCAACATTATGTTGTGGTGTGACTACGCCACCGTGCAGGCCTTCATAAAACAGCACATCGGTCTGCTTTGGTAAGGCTTCCCACGGCGTAAATGTACCGGGAAGCTGATTGTAAGGCACCGCGTCATCATAGGTGTGAAGGTATTTACGGCAACGGCCTTCACCGGTTTCACCATAGTCAATCATGGTTTTCTCCAGCATGCCAAAATCATTAGCTTCTGGGCCAAAATAACTGATATGTCTACCTTGCTCCTTGGCTTTACGGATTGCCGCGTCCATTTCAGGGCGGGTATAACGGTGGAAACTGTCCCCTTCTATCTGTGCTGCGCTGATGTTAAGTTGCTGGAAAATCTTACGAAAAGCTAAACTGGTCGTTGTTGTTCCGGCACCGCTGGAGCCGGTAATCGCAATAATCGGATGTTTGGCGGACATAAGCAGTAAACTCCATAATGTTAAGAATGGAACATTTCTTTTGGCATAATATTGATGCTCTCATGCAGTTCAGACCACACCAGAATAACATCCCCCCGTTCCAACTGACGGCGAATGTCAGTGACTTTTTGCTCAAGGGATTTTTCATGTTCGCCATAGTCAGTACCTTCCCGCAGGATAAAGCTCTCTATCAAATTTAGCAGAGTTTCTGCTTCCAGTTGTTGCCACGGAATAATCATTGCGGTTGCTCCAGATAAGATGACAGCCAGCCTGGAATGCGTTGTTCCAGCCACATTTGTGGTTTTTTGAGTGAACCACTGACAAAGCCGACATGTCCACCATATTCTGTCAATTGGTATTCAATATTTTTGGGTAACGTGTTGAGGTCAGGGACGACTTCCGACGCCATAAAGGGATCGTCTTTGGCATGAATAATCAACAGTGGCACCGTAATGTCAGGCAGGCGAGGCAGAGCGCTGCACTGACGGTAGTAGTCCGCTGCATCTTTAAAACAGTGGATTTTTGCGGTTACAATTTCATCAAATTCCCGAATATGTTTCAATCCTTTTACTTGGGACAGATTAATAGGCAGCGAACCTGGGTAGCGGAGCAATTTGCGGGTAACATTACGTTTCAGATTATTAAGCAAATAGCGCTCGTAAACCTGAGAAAATCCTTTTTCTATCCGGCTGGAACAGGCTTCTAGCATCAGAGGGGCAGAAACAATGACGGCCGCATTGATTTGGGCATCTGTTTTTTCTTCTGCCAAATAGCAGGCCAGCATATTACCGCCGACTGAATAACCCACGGCTGAGGTTGGCACATCACCGTAGGCCTGTTTTAACCAGTTCAGAAAATAACGGGCATCGCCTGTTTCGCCAGAATGATAGAGACGTTTTTGACGGTTCGGTTCACCACTGCATCCACGGAAATGCATGACAACGCCAAGCCAGCCTTTTTTCTGACAAATATGAAGCAAACCGTGGGCATAAGGGCTGTGGAAACTGCCTTCCAGACCATGAAACAGGATCAGCCGTGGCTTATGTGCTGCGGTTGCTGGATCTTCACTCCATGCCAGGTCAACAAAATCGTTATCTGGCAGATTAAGTCGTTGCCAGTAGGGTTGCAGTTCAGGATACCGCCGCACCAGACGCGGGAGTAATGTCTGCAAATGCGGATTACTGGCTCCGGTTAGAGGACGAAAGATATCGGACATAATGGTTTCGAGTTAAATGATTAGTTATCTTGTATGGTAAATAACATACTGATATTTTCTGTGAAAGGGAAACTCAATTATTCAGGATGAAAGGAACCATTCATGACAGCAAGCCTGATTTTTTCATTAACAACTTTTTTGTTTATTTCTGCCATTACCCCAGGTCCAAACAACATGTTGCTGACCTCATCTGGCGCCAACTTTGGTTTTATCCGCTCTTTGGGGTTGATATTTGGCATTCTTCTGGGAATGCAGACGATTTTATATCTGTCCGCTTTCGGTGTGGCAGCATTACTGCTGGTTTATCCTACTATTCACACGATAATGAAAATAGCAGGTAGCCTCTATTTACTGTGGTTAGCATGGAAAACAGCAACAGCCAGTTACCGGCGTTTGGATACCAAAGGCAGCGCTGTCATAAAGCCCGTGCGGTGGTACCAGGGCTGGTTACTACAGTTCTTGAATCCGAAAGCCTGGCTAATGGGATTGGGATCGGTTGGCAGCTACAGTATTGCCGGTGAACAGTATCTCTATTCCATCACAATGATTAGTGTTGCAACAATATTGATAAGTTTCCTGAGTAGCATCATGTGGACTGGTTTTGGTTCATTGATTGGAACGTTGCTCCGTAGTCGCAATGCCTGGTTTATTTTCAATATTATGATGGGAATATTAACTGCAACTTGTGTGCCATTGATCTGGATTGGGTAATTTAATTCATTAATTCCATTTTGGTTATAAAGCATATTTATTCATTCTTTAAGTGACGATCGCTTACCAAATTTCGCCAGAAGCCGGCAAAAGTCGCCCAATATAACGATGATTTTGCCTGGCAATTTGGTGCTGATGTTCAGTGGCGCAAATTTGACAGTGGTTCTGCTGTGCTGCGAGCATTGACTTCCGGTAATGTGCGAATCGGCAATATCAAGTCAAATCAATATTTTTACTGCCGAACAGCAGAGTCAATACAAAACCACTGAGATAAGCAACTACCAGCCCGGCTGCGTACACTGCCATTCCGATAAAAATACCGCTGTTGGAGGTCATCAGTGGCAGTGCGACCAATCCAGATGGGCCGAAAACCGTATTCAGTCCAACGGGCAAACCTGAATAAGCGACCAGACCGATAAAGAAACCCCCGGCGGCACCGCCCAAACAGGCAGTGATAAAGGGTTTGATTCGTGGCAGTGTTACTCCGTAAATCAACGGCTCCCCAATGCCGAGAAAGCCGGGGATAATGGCACCTTTTATTTGAGTGCGCAGCAGCGAGCCTTGTTTAGCTTTGATATACAGTGCCAGTGCTGCGCCAACCTGTCCGCCTCCTGCCATTGCAAGAATGGGGAACAGCGAGTTAAAGCCTTGTGCATCCATTAACGCAAAATAGACCGGAACAAAGCCTTGATGAACACCGAACATGACGGCGAGTAGAAACAATCCCGCCAGAATTGCAGTACCAAAAGGATTACCATTAAGATGAAGGAACAGCCATGACATACCGCTAAACAGATAACTTCCCAATGGCATGATAATAATAAAAGCGATCGCTCCCATGATCAGCAAAGTCACAGCTGAGGTGAGGATCATATCCAAATTGTCTGGAATGATTTTACGCACCTGCCGCTCTACCCATGCACCCAGAATGGCGGCGATTAGAACGCCGATAATATTGCCGCGTGGATCGATGCTGTAACCAAAGAAAGTGGAAATACCCGCGTAAAAACCGCTGGTGGCATCTGGGTTATAACCGAGCACAAACAGCGAAGCGATAATCGCACCGTTGATGCCCGATCCGCCAAAGGCTTTTTGCGCGTTATAGCCAATCAGAATACTCAGGAAGCTGAACATGCCCTTACTGAACACTTTCATATAACCGATAATTTCAATCAACGTGGCATTAGGCTGCTCAACTCCTTGGACGGCTATCTGTTCAAGTAAGGTGGCAAAGCCTAAAAGCAGACCAACGGCAATAAAGCCGGGGATCAGTGGTGTAAAAATAGTTGCGAATTTTGCCAAAAACTTATGTACGGCACTAACCTGCTTCTCTTTAAGCTGTTTTTTATTGGTAGAGGCAATATCGGTTAAATCATCGCTGCTCTGTTTTGGTGGTTCTGTATGGTCAGAAGATGCCAGTAGTTTATTCATAATCTCTGCCACAGCCTGGGCTTTTCCCGGTCCAAGTACGATTTGCAGCTGATTATCGTTTTCAATAACACCTAATACGCCAGGGATCTGCTTCAATCCTGTTCTGTCTACTTTGCTATCATTGTGCAGAGTTAATCGCAGGCGAGTCATACAATTGCCACATTGGGCTACATTACCGGCATTGCCGATAGCGTTAAGAATTTGAACGATCATTTCCTGATTAATTTTAGCCATGTTATTGACTCCTTCTCAGAAGGGAAACCGTTACCGGATAGTTGAGATTGCCGAGTGAATAAAACCGTGATTCTTTTCCAGTAACGCCTTTGCCTGTTGAGCATTTATTCCTGCCAGAATCATCACAATGGCGGTTTTACAATGCCCATCACATTCAGCCAGTGCTTGTTCCGCTTGTTCACGGTTGCATTCTGTGGCGGCCATGACGATATTTTTCTGCCTTTCAACCAGCTTGGCATTTGTTGCTTCTACATCCACCATCAGATTGCCATAAACTTTGCCGGTACGGATCATGGCACCGGTGGTCAGCATATTCAGGATCAGTTTTTGTGCCGTACCGGCTTTCATACGTGATGAACCGGTGATGATTTCTGGCCCAACGACAGGTGTCATGGCAATATCGGCTGCTTGTACCATCGGGCTGTCAGGGTTACAGCTGATGCAAGCGACGGTTGCACCCACTGATTTCGCGTATTCCATGGCTCCCAATACATAAGGTGTACGACCACTGGCGGCAATACCAACCAATACATCTTTAGAGTTAAAGTTTAGCGCTTGAAGATCATTTTTGCCTAATTGCCGGTTATCTTCTGCATTTTCAACGGCCCTCAAGATGGCTTGATGCCCTCCTGCAATCAACCCAACCACCTGTTCCGGTCTGGTGCCATAAGTGGGTGGACATTCACTGGCATCCAAAATCCCTAACCGGCCTGATGTACCTGCACCGATATAAATTAAACGTCCCCCTTGACGAAATGCTTCGGCAATTTTATCTACTGTTTTAGCAACTTGTGGCAACGTTTGCTCAACAGCCAATGCAACTTTTTTATCTTCGTTATTAATAATGCGTAGCATTTCAAGGGTTGGCAAAGTATCAATACAAGTACTGGCAGGATTACGGCTTTCGGTGACCATATTAATGAGATTGAGTTGCATATTGCTTTCCTAATGGGAATGTTTTTAAAATGATAAAGAGTTATTTACTCTTCTTTGTAATAAAGTGCAAATCTGGTCGGTGTTTCGACAGAAGCGATAGCTTTGTAGAGTGAATGTATTTTATCGGTTATAGAACAAAGTGCTGTGAATAGATTTGAGAAAATTTTTATTTTTTATATAAGTGAGAAACGTAAATGCTAAGCATATATATTACATATGCTTAGCTTGTTTTCAATAAATTCTATCATCCCATATACTATAGGCTGATGTGCCTGCTGTTATGTGATTCCAGGTTATGGATCTGTATTTGAGAAGGATTTTCTCATACGGCATCATTTCATTATTATTTATCGAATTCGGGTAGGTGCAAGAAACGTCAACAATACTCGCTTCTGTTAATTTAACCTCATAAAAAAGCTCTAACTGCCCAGCGGTGTTTGTTCTATAAAAGAGAAAAACCGCATTCAGCAGCTCGTTTGAAGAGATTGCCATTGCTAATAATGGCGATGATTTATCTATTGGCTTGAGGAATTGTACTGGGTGATGCTCTACATTTTGTTCGCGAGTCATCATATGACTTAAACTCAATACCTGTATTTGATCTTCGTGCCCCTTCTGGTATCGGTTTCCTATAGAGTCTAGTGTTGAACAACCGGCAGAAATTAAACCCTGTTTCTTACCATTTAGCGATAAATAAATGATATGTGACATAAATAATTACCATATAAGTTCTTTGTTTAAATAACCTAAAGCTGTATGCCTTAGGCTGTTGAAGTACAACCTTAGCATTAAAATATAAAAAAATTAATAGCTCAATACCGAATTTATTTCCTGAAGAATCTTATTAACACTTTATTTACTTATTGTATGAAGTAACTTTTTTTTTAATCGTCTATCCCTATCATTTTCATTCCAGTTTCGTCAGGTTAAATCGGATCTGGATATCATGGCTTTACCCTTTTATGAAATTCTTTAGGAGGTTTGAATGATAGTGCCTTCGTCATGATGACATAGGCACTTTAAAATTTTTTATATTAGAAGCTCTACTCTTTATATATAGCTTCACTATTACATCGTCGATATGATTATTGAGTGATCAATGTGGCTATTTTTTATATAATGGTGCTATACTCGAATTTTCAATCATTAATGGGGTTAGCCGTATGGACGATAGAGATAGACAACAGTTATTACAACAGCTCACGGATGTATTAGTGAATAGTCCGTTAATTCCAGAGGAAAAATTGGCAATGATGATGATGCTATGTTTTCGGTTGTTGTCGTCAACTCAAGCCAGTGCGATCGATATGAAGGTTTCAGATGGTAGTATTCTTTCGCTGAAATTGGAAACGCCGCCTGTTAAACATTAATGTGACGACTGTTGATGTTGAGAATATTAGAGGAAATTTCACGATGACATATAAAAAATACAACCCCTCTTTGGAAGGTTATATAGGGGATTTCCTAAGAGGTAATGTTGGGGATAATCAATTAAAACCCCAGCATGAGTTCTTTGATGCTATTGGTCTTGAAGAGCAGTTAAGAGAGAACACAACGTATATTGCACTGCTATCATTAGAAGAAGCGAAAAGGTGTTTTAGAGGATATTGATTCTCCAAAACCCAAAAGTCCATTGATGAAGAAAATGTTTTCAGTTGCTGATCCAATATCATCCTATGCAGGTAATATACGTGATGCTTTTGGCTTTACAAATGTAGTAAGAGAATTTAAAAGATTAGGAATTAAAGCCACAGAGTATGTTGGCAAGAATGGTGAAAAATATATTAAAATTTCAGGTTATGCCGGGGTTAGAAAGTTTATTACTGCGTCAAGATATGGTGCTTCTAACATGAAGATGATATCCATGGGGATAGGCCAGCAGGGAATAAATAGTGGAATAGTTAAAGGAATGAAATTCTGTATATTATTTTCTGTAGCTTATAGAGCTGTTGAATATATCTTTAAGGACGAATACACGCTGGCTGATTTTTTAGGTAATATTGCTGTAGACTTGGCAAAGACAGCAGTTGTTGCAGTTTTTTTGAGTTTTCCTGTCTCTTTCTATGTGGACTATAAACTTAAGAGTGATAGCTATTTGGTATGTGAAAGAATATCTTGGATGTCCGATAATATCTATGTAAAAGACATTAAACTATGTAATTAATATGCGAGATAGGGTTGTGGATAATAAAAGAAAAATAATGAATATTATTGGGGCGATTTTTATATTGTTTTTGATGTCTTTGGGGGTGTTTGTTGTTGTTGATAGTTTTTTTTCATTGATGACAATGGCTGAGATAATATTTTTTTCTAATGGGATGATAATTGCATTTTTTTTCTTCCCATTGGTTTTCTATTTCTTGAGCTTTATTATTTATTTTAATTTGACGGCTCGTATTCCAAAGTATCACGATACTTGTGTTAATTATCTTGGTATGATAGCTATTGTTGCATTTTTCTTAAGTTTCCCTACATCTTTTTATGTGAACTACAAACTGAAAAGTGGAAATTATTTGATATGCCCGAAGATATCATGGTCATCACCGAATAAATATGTAAAAGATATTAAACTCTGTAATTGATGTTATTGTGTTTAATTTCAATTGATTTATTCATAACTGAGGGGATTATGGAAAATAAAAGAAAGATTGTTCATATAACAATCGCCGTTAATATTCTTATTTTAGCGTCATTCACTTTCTTTTTGACAGGAGAGAATTTAATTTCTTTAGTTAAAATAA
Source organism: Photorhabdus sp. RM323S (assembly GCF_042879375.1). Taxonomy (NCBI): domain Bacteria; kingdom Pseudomonadati; phylum Pseudomonadota; class Gammaproteobacteria; order Enterobacterales; family Morganellaceae; genus Photorhabdus; species Photorhabdus sp. RM323S. The sequence goes on along the minus strand of NZ_JBHFKZ010000028.1, from coordinate 17,044 downwards.
ATGATGAAATAACATTTTCAAGTAGTGTTTTTATGATATTTTTTTCTTTTCCTTTTGTTTCATATTATATGTTTTTAGTTGTTTTTGTTAATATAACTGGTCGTTATCCTAAACATCATGATAGCTTTAATAAATATTTTGGTTCGATAGCCATTATTTCATTTTTTTTAAGCTTTCCCACATCTTTATATGTGAGTTATAAATTAAAGAACAATCATTATTTGGTATGTGAAAGAATATCCTGGATGTCGCCTAATACCTATGTAAAAGACATTAAATTATGTAATTAATATGAGTCGTATAGAGAGATTTTGGAACATGGATTTATAGTCATCCTGTATCTATCGGGGTAAAAATAGTGAATATGCGATTGTTCCTACAATTATTAAACTAATTAATATATGAGTGCGGATATGAGTAAGAAACTTTTTAGCAAAGAGTGGTTCAAAGAGCTTTTTTTTATATGGCTTAAAGATCTTTTGTGGGAGGTCATTCCTTTTGGGATTATTGTCATTTGGGCATTTGTAGCTAATATCTTTTTTCCAGACATATGGTTTAGTTTAACCTTGGTTGGTATTCTTGTTGTTTTTATTGCTATGTGGTTTATTAGTAAACGTTGTTAAGCATATATCTTTATATATGCTTAACTTAGTTTGTGATTAATAGATTCTATCATCCCATATACTATAGGCTGATGTGCCTGCTGTTACGTGATTCCAGGTTATGGATCTGTATTTGAGAAGGACTTTCTCATACGGCATCATTTATCGAATGCGGATAGGTGCAAGAAACGTCAACGATACTCGTTTCTGTTAATTTAACCTCATAAAAAAGCTCTAATTGTCCAGCAGGGTTTATTCTATAAAAGAAGAAAACCGCATTCAGTAATTCGTTTGAAGAGATTGCCATTGCTAATAATGGCGATGATTTATCTATTGGCTTGAGGAATTGTACTGGGTGATGAATCTAGTATTGAGCAACCGGCAGAAATTAAACCCTGTTTCTTACCATTTAGCGATAAATAAATGATATGTGACATAAATAATTACCATATGAGTTCTTTGTTTAAAGAACCTAAAGCTGTATGCCTTAGTCTGTTGAAGTACAACCTTAGCATTAAAATATAAAAAAATAATAGTTCAATACCGAATTTATTTCCTGAAGAATCTTGTCAACACTTTATTTACTTATTGTATGAAGTAACTTTTGTTTTAATGGTCTATCCTTATCATTTTCATTCCAACTTCGTCAGGTTAAATTGGATCTGGATATCAGGGATTTACCCTTTTATGAAATTCTTTAGGAGGTTTGAATGATAGTGCCTTCGTCATGATGACATAGGCACTTTGAAAATTTTTTCTCTTAGAAGCTCTACTCTTTATATATAGCTTTACTATTACATCGTCGATATGATTATTGAGTGATCAATGTGGCTGTTTTTTATATAATGGTGCTATACTCGAATTTTCAATCATTAATGGGGTTAGCCGTATGGACGATAGAGCGCAGTTATTACAACAACTCAATGATGCATTAGAGAATAGTCTGTTAGTTTCAGAGGAGAAACTGGCATTGGTGATGATGCTATGTTTTCAGCTGTTGTCGTCAATTGAAGCTAATCTGATTAATATGAGAGTTTCGGATGGTCATATTCTTTCACTTAAACTAGAAACTCCATCCGTTAAACACTAGTGTGGCACTTTTTGACTAATTCATTTTTTAGGGAGATAAAAAATGGCAAACTATATTGAACATTACATAAAAATGACACAAGAGGCCAACCGAGTGTTAGCCCTAAAGGCAGAGGAGATAGGTAGTGAGCTAAAAGATGTAACAGAAGATACAGTAGATCTGATAGAGAGAGGGGCAACGCGAGCAATTTGGAGAACATCATATTTCTTTGATGGCTATGAAGATGTAAATACTAAAATAAATAGTGAAGATAAGAGAATGATTTTGGCTATATGGAATATAGTCAACGGAACGAATTTTAGTTTCATAAAGGAAATGGCAAAGGTATTTACTGACGAGTTATTAAAGAACCAGAATGAGGAAGCGAAAAAAATAATATATCTTAAGTTATTAAAGTTTTTTGCTAATTTATCAACATCTAAAGCTACAAAATACTCTATATCTATTGTGATAGCAGATGCTATATATCTTTCTTTAATTCGTAATGTTGTTATAAGGAACGCTATTCGAAAATTTGCAAATGGTGCTTTATTTGCTTTTCAAGCATATGGTTACTTTGATAAAGCTACTGTATCAGCCGATAAACTAAAAAGAGAATGTCCACCTTTTTACTGGGCGTTATACAACCTGAAATTGGAAATGTTGTATTTTATATTTGAACCTGTATTGTCAAAGGGTGTTAGCCTTATTGGGAAAAAGTGTAGCGAAGATGATATTGTTTCTGAGATTATTGGAATAATTAATCATGAATAAAGTAAAAAAATTTTTTAGCCGAGAGTGGTTTAGGGATCTTTTTTTAATATGGTTTAAGGATCTTTTGTGGTCAACTATACCTGTAATAATTATTTTTGTTTGGTCAATGATGGCTGTAGTCTTTTTTCCAGATATATGGGGATGGTTAGCATTGTTTGGTGTTATTGTTGTTTTTATTTGTCTTTTTATTTTTTCATATATAAGTGAGAAACGTATAAATGATAAGCGTAAAAGCTAAGCATGTAAATAACGTTTCATAATTCTGCTACACATGACCTTCTTCAACCCATTGTTATACATAGAATTATGAGTGGTATAAGATGTAGCACCATTTTGGAATCTTATTTATATGCTTAGCTTTGGCTTATTTTTAATAAATTCTATCATCCTATATACTATATGGCTGATGTGCCTGCTGTTATGTGATCCTAGGATATAGATTTGTATTTTTTAAGGACTTTTTCATGCTGTATCATTTTATTATTGTTTATCGAGTGCGATTAGTATATGAGTAAAAAATTTTTTAGTAAGGAATGGTTTAAGGATCTTTTTTTAATATGGTTTAAGGATTTCTTGTGGGAGGTCATTCCTTTTGGGATTATTGTCATTTGGGCATTTGTAGCTAATATCTTTTTTCCAGACATATGGTTTAGTTTAACCTTGGTTGGTATTCTTGTTATTTTTTTTGCTATGTGGTTTATTGGTAAATATTGATAATTATATTTTTTAAATTTCCATTTTATAATGAACATTCTGTTTTAGATTGGCTTGATTGTGTGTTAAATATATATTTTCATTGTTTTTTATATATGAAATTAAATTTTTCCATTTGAATGTTATATTTATCATATTGAAAATTAATGATTTTAATTTATATCTTTTAATTTGGCTAATGCTAATTATTTTACCGAAATAATTGATTTTTTATATTTTAGCAATAACGATTTTTGAAAAAACCTTTATCTTGTTATAGCTAGAAATACATATTTCATAATTCAGAAAAGTTGATATGGAAATACCCATAAAAATTAGCGTATCTATTATCTTCTAACTGATTTTATTTAGTTTTATTATTTACCTATTCATCTAGAGAACGTGAGTAAGTTATTGTTAAAAGTATCGTTATATATATTGCCAATGTTTTTATCATAAATTAATTGATCATTTTATAGTTGTTGTTTACTCTCTATTTAATTAATTAAAGTTATAGAGATTTAGTTTATTACTGAAATAGTAACGCAATGAAAGCACTTAAAATAAACCTGAATGGTGAAAGTATGGATATGCGTAATCTCAAGGCTTTTATCGTCTTAGCTGAAACACTTAATTATCATAAGGCTTCTCAAATACTACATATTTCGCAACCTGCATTGACCAAGAAAATTAATGCACTAGAAGCTTTATTTGGTACTCTTCTGTTTTCCAGAGGACCACATGGTACAAGGTTGACTGATTTCGGCCAAAAAACACTTGAGAATGCGCAGAAATTACTGGGTCATTTTGAGCAATTTAAGATTCAGGTTCACCATGATTTGAAAGACGATTCCCCACATTATCTTTATGCCAGCTCCTGTTTCCCGATTTATGATTCCAGAAAAATGGAAGAGCAGCTTTTCTTAAGTAGACGGGAGAAAGTTGCGTTAGTGCTAATTACCGGTTTGCCATTTGAGCAGCAAATGAGTCTGTTAAACTCTGGTTTATTACATATCGCCATTGTCCCTTTGCCATTAATTTCATCACTTACGCCGAAAAAGATTTTTACTGAGAAACTTGTTTATCTTTTTAAAAAAGGCAGTGATTGGGATCAGAGCTTAACAGAATTAAATGCTAAAATAGCATCATTACATCAGCTTATTAATGCTAATGAAAATGATATATCGATTGATTCTACCAATGGTATCAGCGCATTTTCTATTTATAATAATAGTATGAATTTAATGTTAAAGACTAATGATATTATTGCAATGATTGAATTGATAATTAAATATAATGGCTTTTCTTTAGTCCCGCAAAAGGTTATTCGTTCAATTCCATCCCAATATTGGGATGGAATTGAGGTTTTAGAAACCAATATAGAGATTGATTTTGGTATCTTGTGGAGTCCAATGATAGATTATAATTTAATAAATGCCGCAGAACTATTTTCTTCGATGGTTTATAATATGTGAGTAGAGGGAAGTAAATATAATATTGTTTTATTTATAAAATAATTTATTAATAGCTCGCAATTTGTAAAGTAAAAATGTTATTTATCTTAGATGTTGTTATAGATTAAATTGATTATGACGAATGCGTGGGAATATACAATCAGAAGAAAATTGATCACCAGAAATGAAATGTTAGTGATATGATGATTCATTATTCTATGAAAATACGCTGATATTGGATGGTGTTAAGGTTGGTGGTTTAGTTAATAATGTGAATATTTCATATGATAGTTTTATATTGATAATAAAGCGGGTTATTTCCGCCGCTTTATTTTTTATTAAGTCTCACTTATGAAAATATTTACCCATTAAATTCTTGGGTCATTTGTTCAAGTTGTTCTTGAATCTCCATCCATACTAATTCAGTTTCTTCCAATTTTGATTTGGTCTGAACTTGTTTTTGCAGATATTCAGCCAATTCGGTTTTACGGCTGCTATCGTAGAGAGTACTGTCAGAAAGTTGTTTTTCCAATGTGGTCAGTTCATCACCTAACTTTTCCATCTGTTTTTCCAGATTGGTCAGTTGTTTGCGCAATGGCTGCGTTTGGTTACGGAAGTCAGCTTGACGCCGTTTTTGATCTTTTCTTTCCTGAGCACTTTGGCCGGAAGACTCTTTTTCCTTATCGTTGTTCTCACGTAATTGCTGATTTTGTTGACGCTGCTGATCTGTCAGCCATTGTTGATAATCTTCCAAATCGCCATTGAAAGATTCTACCCGGCCATCGTGAACCAGATACAACTCATCGGTTGTCGAACGTAATAGATGCCTGTCATGGGAAACCACAACTAATGCACCATCAAAATCGATCAGCGCTTCTGTCAGTGCCTGACGCATATCCAAGTCGAGGTGGTTGGTTGGCTCATCAAGCAACAGAAGATTAGGGCGTTGCCAAACCATCAATGCTAAAACCAGACGTGCTTTTTCTCCCCCGGAGAAACGCCCGCTTGGGTCAGTGACTTGATCACCTTTGAAACCAAAACCGCCCAGATAATCCCTGAGTTGCTGCTCTGTTTCCTGTGGCGCAAGGCGTGCTATATGCTGTAATGGTGATTCATCAGCACGCAGATATTCCAATTGATGCTGGGCGAAATATCCCAGTTTGATCCCTTTGGCTAACTCGATGTTTCCACTCTGGGATTGCAGTTCACCAGCCAGTAATTTTATTAACGTGGATTTACCTGCGCCGTTGCGGCCAAGCAAGCCAATGCGCGAGCCAGGCACTAAATTCAGTTTGATGGAACCTAAAACCGTCCGCTCGCCATAGCCTGCGCTGACTTTTTCCATTTTCAGCAGTGGGTTTGGCAGACTCTCCGGTTTGCGGAAACTGAAATGGAACGGGTTATCAACATGGGCAGGCGCTATCAACTCCATCCGCTCTAGCATCTTGATACGGCTCTGAGCTTGTTTGGCTTTACTGGCCTTGGCCCGGAAACGGTCAATATAGCTTTGTAGATGTGCCACTTTCTCTTGCTGACTTTTATAGAGCGCCTGTTGTTGTGCCAGTTTGGTTGCACGCTGACGTTCGAAAGAGGAGTAGTTGCCGCTGTATTCAAACAGGGATTGGTGCTCGATATGAAGGATCTTATCGGCAATCGGGTCCAGAAAATCCCGGTCATGGGAGATGAGGATTAATGTGCCGGGGTAGTTTTTTAGCCATTTTTCCAGCCAGATCACCGCATCCAGATCAAGATGGTTGGTTGGTTCGTCAAGTAACAACAAATCAGAACGGCAGAGCAAGGCTTGCGCCAGATTGAGGCGCATACGCCATCCACCGGAAAACGCACGTACTGGTTGATCCAGTTGATCCTGAGAAAAGCCTAGACCGTGAAGTAAACTTGATGCTCTTGAGCGGACGGTCCAGGCTTGAATCGTGTCCAGTTGGTTGTGTAGATGAGCGATCAAATTACCGTCATTCTTTTCATTGGCTAACTGTAGTTGCCGTTCCAGTTGACGGAATTCACTATCACCATCAATGACATATTCCAGAGCCGGTATTTCCAGAGCCGGTGTTTCTTGATTCACCCAAGCCAGCGCCCAGTTAGCGGGAAAAGTGAATGTTCCTGCTTCAGCCTGAAGTTCATTTTTTAATAGTGCAAGTAAGGTAGATTTACCACAGCCATTTTTCCCTACCAGACCCACTTTCTGTCCGGGATTGATAGTGGCGCTGGCATTATCCAGCAAGACACGGATTCCGCGACGAATTTGTAATGAAGAGAAAACAATCATAGGTGTCGTTTGTATAGAGTATGTTAAATTATTAGAAAGTAATGGGGCAATAAGCGCCCTGATTTTGTCACTTTGTATGCATGGTAACGGAAAATACGTGTCCTGACACGTTCTTGAGGAGGGAACGATGTTACAGCCGCCTAAAGTCCTGCTGCTGTATGCCCATCCTGAGCCACAGGATTCAGTAGCAAATCGCGTTTTGTTGCAACCTGTGCTGGATTTAGAGCATGTTACGGTTCACGACTTATATCGAGCTTATCCAGATTTTTTTATTGATGTTCACCATGAGCAACAACTGCTTCGTGAACATCAGGTGATTGTCTTTCAACATCCATTATATACCTACAGTTGTCCAGCTTTGTTAAAGGAGTGGATGGATCGCGTACTGACACGGGGGTTTGCCAGTGGTGCCACCGGGTTTGCATTACAGGGGAAATATTGGGGTTCAGTGATCACAACCGGAGAGCCAGAAGGTGCTTTCCGGGCTGATGGTTATAACTGCTATCCAATGGAAGAGATTCTTCGCCCTTTTGAACTGACAGCATCCATGTGCCGTATGCATTGGTTATCACCGATAATTATTTATTGGGCACGTCGTCAAAAACCTGAACTTCTTGCCATCCATGCTAATGCTTATCGTGAGTGGCTCAAATCGCCATTATCATTAGGAGGGCTATAGCTATGGAGCATTCAGCGCAACTCAGCGCCGGGGTACTATTTTTATTTGCTGCTGTGGTGGCAGTGCCTATCGCACAGAAATTTAGGATTGGGGCAGTATTAGGTTATTTGTTCGCCGGGATTGTCCTTGGCCCGTGGGGGTTAAGCTTTATCAGAGATGTTGATGATATTCTTCATTTCTCTGAGCTGGGGATCGTTTTCCTGATGTTTATCATCGGTCTTGAACTTAACCCGTCTAAACTCTGGCAACTCAGGCGATCGATTTTTGGTGTCGGTGCGGCCCAGGTTATTTTCACCGCAGGTGTGCTGGCTGGGCTGTTATATCTGACAGATTTTTCGTGGCAGGCGGCAGTTATCGGTGGTATCGGGATGGCGATGTCCTCAACAGCAATGGCGCTGCAACTGATGAAAGAGAAGGGCATGAACCGCAATGAAGGCGGGCAGCTTGGTTTCTCTGTTTTGCTGTTTCAGGATATGGCAGTGATCCCGGCTTTGGCGTTGATCCCACTTCTGGCAGGTGAAACAGCATCCAGTGACTGGTACCGGATAGTGTTAAAAATAGCTGCCTTTGCCGTTATGTTGCTGGGTGGCCGTTATCTGTTACGTCCGTTGTTTCGTTTAGTTGTCAGAGCTGGCGTGCGTGAGGTGTTTACGGCGGCGGCATTATTGGTGGTGCTCAGTTCAGCATTGTTTATGGAAGCGCTGGGTTTTTCTATGGCACTGGGAACCTTTATCGCCGGGGTATTGCTGGCAGATAGTGAATATCGCCATGAACTGGAAATCTCCATAGAACCGTTCAAGGGATTATTGTTAGGACTGTTTTTTATTTCGGTAGGGATGTCCCTGAATCTGGGGGTGCTATTGATACATCTGTCCGATGTATTACTCGGCGTACTGGCTTTGGTCATTGTGAAAGGTGTTGTTCTTTATCTCATCGCATGGACTGCGGGCTTGCGGGGTTCATCCTGCTTGCAATTTTCCGGTGTTCTCAGCCAGGGCGGAGAATTTGCCTTTGTTCTGTTTTCTGCCGCACTGAGCCAGAATGTACTCAATAGCGGACAGATGGCTTTGTTACTGGTTGTGGTGACGATCTCAATGATGACAACACCGCTTGTGATGCAATTGATCGATGCTATTTTGGCGCGCCGTTATAATGCCTCGGATGAGACGGCAGAACAGCCATTTGTGGAAGATAATGATCCGCAGGTGATTTTAGTTGGTTTTGGCCGGTTTGGGCAGGTAATAGGCCGTCTTCTGATGGTGAATAAAATCCACATAACGGTACTGGAGCGTGATGTCAGTGTTGTGAGTACCACGCGGCGTTATGGCTACAAAGTTTATTATGGTGATGCGGTTGAATTGGAATTGCTGCGTGCGGCAGGGGCGGAGAAAGCCAAAGCGATTGTTATTACCTGTAATGAGCCGGAAGATACCATGATGATCGTTCATTTATGTCAAAAACATTTCCCGAATCTGCATATTATGGCGCGGGCCAGAGGACGCCTGGAAGCGCATGAATTGTTACAGAATGGGGTGGAAAATTTCACCCGCGAAACTTTCTCCAGCGCATTGGAATTGGGCCGTAAGACGTTGGTCGGATTGGGAATGCATCCACATAAAGCTTATCGTGCAAAACAACATTTTCAGCGGTTGGATATGCGGATGCTGAGAGAATTGATGCCACAGTTACAGGGTGATGTGGCTCACATATCCCGTATAAAAGAGGCGCGACGGGAACTGGAAGAGTTGTTTGAGCGGGAAATGCTGAATGAGCGTCTCCAACCGGATGGTTGGAATGAACACGAACATATGAATAGTAGCGGAGCAAACAATGACAGTAAGCCGTAAAAGATTTATTGCTGGTGCTGCCTGCCCTGAATGTCATTCTCAGGACACACTGGCAATGTGGCGGGAAGATCAGGTGGATGTGGTGGAATGTGTCCATTGTGGTCATCAACAACGTCAAGCTGATGAAAAAGCCGCCTCTCATGTGAGAAAACAGGAGCAGGTGATTGGTATTTTTACACCACAATAATTGTGTGAATTTTAATGCCGGTGGGTACAGAGGCTTGGAATTCCGCTACAATCGGTAAAAATTTTTAGACCCACGGGTAGGAGATGTCATGAAAGTAGCAAAAGACTTGGTAGTCAGCCTGGCTTATCAAGTAAGAACAGAAGATGGTGTTTTAGTTGATGAGTCACCGGTGAGTGCGCCGTTGGACTATCTGCATGGCCGTGGTTCATTGATTAGCGGTTTGGAAAAAGCGCTGGAAGGCCGTGAGGCTGGTGAGAGTTTTGATGTCAGCGTACAGGCTGATGATGCCTATGGTCAGTATGATGACAATTTGGTTCAGCGTGTGCCAAAAGATGTATTTGTTGGTGTTGATGAACTGGAAGTGGGTATGCGTTTCTTGGCTGACACCGACATGGGGCCGGTACCTGTAGAAATCACTGCGGTTGAAGATGAGCACGTTGTGGTTGATGGTAACCATATGCTGGCTGGTCAGAATTTGAAATTCAATGTTGAAGTTATTGCTATCCGCGAAGCAACCGAAGAAGAGCTGGCTCATGGTCATGTTCACGGCGCGCATGGTCACGAACATGGCGAAGGTGGTTGCTGTGGTGGTCACGGCCATGACGATGGTCATCATCATCACCATAATGAAGGGAATGGGTGCTGCGGTGGTGGTAGCTGCCATTGATAGATTAAAGCGGATTGTCAGGCTTTAATATTTAAAAAAGCGGGGCAAGATTGGGAGAGCCGGTTTCTCTTACTTGCCCTGTGTATAGTGATTGGTTGTCTTTTTACTTAGTAAAAATCAATAATGAGGCGGTGGCGTTTCTTCAGACTGTGAAGCGACCATTGATGGTTGAGTGGCTTTCAATCGTTCTGTCATCAACCGCAAATGTTCTCTTAATTTCGTCATTTCCATTTGCTGTTCAGTCACCACCTGATTCAACTCTTCGATAGTCATTTCCTGAAAAGCAGCTCGGCTTTCCAAGTGTTCAAGCCGCTGTTCAAACTCTGATAGATCCATGATTTTTCTCCCCTTCCAGACTATGTATTATCTGTATTAGACGTCTCATGTTAATTAGAGTAACCGATTATGCCCAGAATATTCTGCGAAATACGATTATTATGAAACCTCTTTTTATTTGTGTTGTCTCAACAGTTTTGGGGCACTAAGGCAGCAAATAATTGTGTTGTGCTCCTGTAGACAGTTATAGTGGCTTGATTGCATAACTTTTGCTGACAGTAAATATCCCCCAAAGCTATTGGAGAAACAGATGAAATCATTGTTTAAAATCACTTTGCTTGCCACAACATTGGCAATGGCTTTCAATGCCTCTCAGGCGCTGGCTGCCAAAGTAGATAATCAAAGCAGTACAGAATTGAACAGCGCATTTAAAACAGAAGATCAGCAAAATGCTTATGCTCTGGGCGCATCTTTAGGGCGTTATATGGAAAACACCCTGAAAGAGCAGAAATCTCTGGGTATCCCATTGGATAAAGATCAATTGTTGGCGGGTGTGCAGGATGCTTTTAATAACAAGAGCAAACTGACTGACAGCGAAATTGAAAATACGCTGCGTGCATTTGAAGGCAAAGTAAAGTCTGCGGCTGAAGCCAAGATGGAAAAAGAAGCCAACGAGAGTGAAGCTAAAGGGGCTAAATATCGCGAGGCATTTGCCAAGGAAAAAGGCGTCGTTAAAAGCAAAACCGGCCTTTTGTATAAAATAGAACAGGAAGGCAGTGGTAAAAAGCCTGCGGCGAGTGACACTGTCGTCGTAAACTATAAGGGAGCATTGATTGACGGTAAAGAGTTCGACAGTTCATATAAACGTAATGAACCACTTTCTATTCGTCTGGACGGCGTTATCCCTGGTTGGACAGAAGGTTTGCAAAATGTGAAAAAAGGCGGAAAAATCAAACTGGTTATTCCACCAGAGTTGGCTTATGGTAAGGCTGGTGTTCCAGGCATTCCTGCAAACTCTACATTAGTGTTTGATATTGAGCTGCTGGATGTGAAAGCGGATACCAAAGCTAAGTAATCTATTCACTAAGTATCTTTGATGAATGTGGATAAAACCGTTGGTAGAGATTCTGTCAACGGTTTTTTGTTACTGAAAGCTGTGATAGAGGCCAAATGTCTGAGTCGTTATGGCTTGACGATGATGTCATGTGGTTTTAACGTCAATATTTGATGTGAATGAAAAGATCTTTGACTGAGATCTCTGTTAAGCTGCAATAGTTGAATTTTCACAAGAAATTTTTATACGTTTATCACGTTGTGTTTTTAGCAAGACGTTTTCTGCGTTTGAAGGATGGTGTATTTAATGTCTAACCCGTTATTATCTGGTGATATCAATGATATCGATTTATTGGAAAACCAACCGTTTACTGAAACGGATCGCGAAATTTTAAAATCTTATGAAGCCGCAGTTGATGGCTTAGCTATGCTGATTGGTGGGCATTGCGAGATTGTCCTTCATTCACTGGAAGATCTTAAATGTTCAGCGGTCAGAATAGCTAATGGAGAACATACAGGTCGTAAAATAGGTTCACCTATCACTGATCTTGCGTTGCGTATGTTACATGACATTACAGATGAAGACTGTAGTGTATCCAAAGCCTATTTTACCCGAGCGAAAAGCGGCTCATTGATGAAATCTGTCACTATTGCGATCCGCAACCGGAATCGCAGAGTGATCGGCCTCCTGTGCATTAATATGAATCTTGATGTCCCTTTCTCTGAAATAATTCAGACATTTATTCCGGAGGAAACCCATGACGTTGCACCAACAAATGTAAACTTTGCATCATCCGTGGATGATTTGGTTGCGCAAACGCTGGAATATACTATTGAGGAAGTTAATGTTGATCGCAATGTATCTAATAATGCGAAGAACAGGCAGGTGGTTCTGAATCTCTATGAGAAAGGCATTTTTGATATTAAAGACGCTATTAATCAGGTTGCTGAGCGTTTAAATATTTCTAAACATACTGTTTACCTCTATATTCGCCAGTTTAAAAATGGGGAATGCTTAGGGCCCGAACGGTAATGTCTTCGCTGTCTTATTGTCTGCTGGTAACGGGGCCTGCGTATGGCACCCAGCAAGCCAGCAGTGCTTACCAATTCGCGCAAACTTTGATTGCGATGGGACATAAACTGAATACCGTATTTTTTTATCGGGAAGGGGTTTATAACGGTAATCACTTGACCACGCCAGCCAGTGATGAGTTTAATTTGGTTAACGCGTGGCAGATGATGGCAACAGAGCATCGGTTTGGTATGCATATTTGTATTGCCGCCGCTCTTCGCCGTGGTGTCCTTGATACGCAGCAGGCGAATGAATTGAATTTACCTGTTGCAAACCTGGCTGAAGGGTTTGAATTAAGTGGATTGGGAACTCTCGCTGAAGCCATGTTGACTTGTGATCGTGTGGTGCAATTCTGAGAGGCAAAAATGAAAAGAATTGCTTTTGTCTTTACAAAAGCACCTCATGGTGATTCTGGTGGCAGAGAAGGTTTGGATGCATTATTGGCAACCTCGGCATTAACAGAAGAGATTGGTGTATTTTTTATTTCTGATGGTGTGCTGCAACTCCTGCCGGATCAGCAACCTGATAGGATCCTCGCCAGAAACTATATTGCTACGTTTAAGGTCTTGCCTCTGTACGATATTGAAAAATATTATTTGTGCCAGGAAGACCTTATCATGCGTGGGTTAAGCGCAGTCCGCAGTTGTATTCTGGATGCGCAAGTGATATCCGCAAAAGCGATTCGTGAAAAACTGGCTGGCTATGATGTGGTGCTGACATTCTGAGCGATTGGAAGGACGATGATATGCTATATACTGTTGGCCGATCCCCTTATCAATGTGATTTCAAGGTGATATTCAATCTGCTTGCCAGTGGTGATGACATACTGTTTATGCAGGATGGTGTATTGGCAAGCATTGATGGTAATTACTGTCTTCCGGCTTTAATTGATCATGGCGTTACATTGTATGTTCTGAAAGAAGATATTGAGGCGCGGGGATTGGCAGGTCGGATTTCGGACAAAGTGCAAGTTATCGACTATACTGACTTTGTTAACCTGACGGTAAAACACCATCAACAATTCGCTTGGTAGTCAGAGAAAATGTATATTTCTTGACACCCCGGCGAGTCAGCCATAAAATTCCGCGTCCTCGTGTTTTGCCGTCAAGGCAGACAAGAGATTTTATCCGTGTTTACGAAGCAAAAAAACCAGGAGTTTTTTTAATAATGGCAACTATTAACCAGCTGGTGCGCAAACCCCGCAGCATGAAGGTTGCAAAAAGCAACGTTCCTGCTCTGGAAGCTTGCCCACAGAAGCGTGGCGTATGTACTCGCGTATATACCACCACCCCTAAAAAACCAAACTCCGCACTGCGTAAAGTATGTCGTGTGCGTTTGACTAACGGTTACGAAGTTTCTTCCTACATCGGTGGTGAAGGCCACAACTTGCAGGAACACTCCGTAATTTTGATCCGTGGCGGTCGTGTTAAAGACTTGCCAGGTGTGCGTTACCACACTGTGCGCGGTGCACTGGACTGTTCCGGTGTTAAAGACCGTAAACAAGGTCGTTCCAAGTACGGTGCGAAGAAGCCAAAGGCTTAATGGTTCTCCGTTAAGTAAGGCCAAACATTTTCACTTTAATGTCAAAATAAACTCGTAGAGTTTTGGACAACCCTGAATTCGAAACGGAGTATTTCCATGCCACGTCGTCGTGTAATTGGTCAGCGTAAAATTTTGCCAGATCCAAAGTTCGGATCTGAATTACTGGCCAAATTTGTCAATATCCTGATGGTAGATGGTAAAAAATCTACTGCGGAAGCAATTGTATATAGTGCGCTTGAGACCCTGGCTCAGCGTTCTGGTAAAGAACATCTGGAAGCCTTTGAACTCGCACTGGATAACGTGCGTCCAACCGTGGAAGTTAAATCCCGTCGTGTTGGTGGTTCTACTTATCAGGTTCCAGTTGAAGTTCGTCCGGTTCGTCGCAATGCTCTGGCAATGCGCTGGATCGTTGAAGCTGCTCGTAAACGCGGTGATAAGTCTATGGCCCTGCGCCTGGCGAACGAACTATCTGACGCAGCCGAGAATAAAGGCTCTGCTGTTAAGAAACGTGAAGACGTTCACCGTATGGCAGAAGCTAACAAGGCGTTCGCACACTACCGTTGGTAATTCCATTGTAGTGATGATGCCCTGGGTGGCAGCTCTGCCACCCAGATTTAAATTGAACGTCCTAGGAATAGAGGAATCAAATGGCTCGTACAACACCTATTGCACGCTACCGTAACATCGGTATCAGTGCACACATCGACGCCGGTAAAACCACCACTACCGAACGTATTCTGTTCTACACTGGTGTAAACCATAAGATCGGTGAAGTTCATGATGGCGCTGCTACTATGGACTGGATGGAACAGGAGCAGGAGCGTGGTATTACCATCACCTCCGCAGCAACAACTGCTTTCTGGTCAGGTATGGCTAAGCAGTTTGATGCGCACCGTATCAATATCATCGACACCCCAGGCCACGTTGACTTCACTATCGAAGTAGAACGTTCTATGCGTGTCCTTGACGGTGCGGTCATGGTTTACTGTGCGGTTGGTGGTGTTCAGCCACAGTCTGAAACCGTATGGCGTCAAGCGAATAAATATAAAGTTCCACGTATCGCGTTCGTTAATAAAATGGACCGTATGGGAGCGAATTTCTTACGCGTTGTTGAGCAGATCAAAAGCCGTTTGGCTGCAAATCCAGTTCCTCTGCAATTGGCAATTGGTGCAGAAGATGTTTTCACCGGTGTTGTTGACCTGGTGAAAATGAAAGCTATCAACTGGAACGAGGCAGATCAGGGAACGACCTTCACTTATGAAGATATTCCAGCTGATATGCAAGATCTGGCTGAAGAATGGCGTAACAACCTAGTTGAAGCCGCTGCGGAAGCATCAGAAGAGTTGATGGAAAAATACCTCGGCGGTGAAGAGCTGACCGAAGAAGAGATCAAAGCGGGTCTGCGTCATCGTGTTATGACTAACGAAATCATCCTGGTTACCTGTGGTTCTGCATTTAAGAACAAAGGTGTTCAGGCAATGCTGGATGCCGTTATTGAGTACCTGCCAGCACCAACTGACGTTGAATCCATTAAAGGTCTTCTGCCAGATGGTAAAGATACCCCGGCAGAGCGTCATTCTGACGATAACGAACCGTTCTCGGCACTGGCGTTTAAAATCGCTACTGACCCATTCGTTGGTAACTTGACCTTCTTCCGTGTCTACTCTGGCGTGGTTAATTCCGGTGATACCGTTCTTAACCCAGTGAAAGACAAAAAAGAGCGTTTTGGCCGTATCGTTCAGATGCATGCTAACAAGCGTGAAGAAATCAAAGAAGTTCGCGCAGGCGACATCGCAGCTGCGATCGGTCTGAAAGACGTGACTACTGGTGATACTCTGTGTGATATCAGTTCTCCAATCATTCTGGAGCGTATGGAATTCCCAGAGCCGGTAATCTCTGTTGCGATTGAGCCAAAAACTAAAGTCGACCAAGAAAAAATGGGTATCGCTTTAGGTCGTCTGGCTCAGGAAGACCCATCATTCCGCGTGTCTACCGATGAAGAATCCGGCCAGACTATTATCGCGGGCATGGGTGAGCTTCACCTGGACGTTCTGGTTGACCGTATGCGTCGTGAGTTCAAAGTTGAAGCGAACGTCGGTAAACCTCAGGTTGCTTACCGTGAAACCATCCGTACTACTGTTGAACAAGAAGGTAAATTTGTTCGTC
The DNA here is from genome assembly GCF_042879375.1 of Photorhabdus sp. RM323S. Classification (NCBI taxonomy): domain Bacteria; kingdom Pseudomonadati; phylum Pseudomonadota; class Gammaproteobacteria; order Enterobacterales; family Morganellaceae; genus Photorhabdus; species Photorhabdus sp. RM323S. The sequence continues at coordinate 676 of NZ_JBHFKZ010000028.1, read as the reverse complement.
AGTCTGGTGGTCGTGGTCAGTTTGGTCACGTATGGCTGCGTATTGAGCCAATGGAAGCAGGTGGCCCAGGCTACCAATTCGCTAACGAAATCGTTGGTGGTGTTATTCCTAAAGAATATATCCCTGCTGTAGACAAGGGTATTCAGGAACAAATGAAGAATGGTGTTCTGGCCGGTTACCCGATTGTTGACGTTAAAGTAGCAGTGTTCGATGGTTCTTACCACGAAGTTGACTCCTCTGAAATGGCGTTCAAAATCGCAGGTTCTATGGGCTTCAAAGAAGGCTTCATGAAAGCGAAACCAGTTCTGCTGGAACCTATCATGAAAGTTGAAGTTGAAACTCCAGAAGACTACATGGGTGACGTTATCGGTGACCTGAACCGTCGCCGTGGTATGATCGACGGTATGGAAGATCTTGCTACCGGTAAAATCGTACGTGCTCAGGTACCATTATCTGAAATGTTTGGTTATGCTACTGATCTGCGTTCTCAGACCCAAGGTCGTGCTTCTTACTCCATGGAGTTCCTGAAGTACAATGAAGCGCCGAGCAACGTCGCTCAGGCTATTATCGAAGCTCGTAAAGCTAAATAAGCTTTTCGGGTTTAATATCTAGATTTAGCTCCCTCCTCATATAACGAGGGAGCGATATTAAGGAATAGAGTCGTGTCTAAAGAAAA
>NZ_JBHFKZ010000027.1:0-59704 GCF_042879375.1 Photorhabdus sp. RM323S | reverse complement strand
TATGCGGGCTGTCTTACATTTTCATGGAGCTATGAATACAATCCTGATATTGAAGAATGAGCAGTAAATGTAATAAAAAACTAATAACTCAGAGTGTTATATTAGTTTAGTGGTTTAAAATTTGTCGTTACTTTTTCGGATATAGAAATAACTTATGTGATATCAGAATTGTTTTGTAAATCATTTCGGATGGTTCGTTTGATAGGCTGCTTATTTTCGTCAAAATACCGACTGGGCCATATCTCAGCAGGTGTGACACCAATTTCCTGAGCAATCAGTAACTCCCCTTTAGGCCAAGGCCGCGTTAAAGCATTTGCTAATGTTGAGGAGCTTAAGCCGTGCTCTCTGGATAATGATGCCAGCGTTTTATTCTTCTTACGTATCGCAGCGATAATATCGGCAGTATGCCAGTCTTTTTTCATATTCCTGCTTACCTCTTTAATGGTGGCGATTCAAACAGGGTTCGCAGTACCGGAGAACATCCAATCCGGCGAGGCATAGCCTCCCCTGCCTGAACCGCCATAGAAAGAGCGATAACAGGCACACTGGTAAGAAAATAACCTTACCAGTGGGATGTTCGTTCAAGGCTGCGACCCCTTGACCATCGGATTTTGCCGATGGCGACACTACTTTAACCGATTGATTATCTGACTCAAGAATCAAATAAATACCTTAGTGACGGTTTGTCTCGCTGCGCTTATGACGAAATAAATGAACTTATGGCGAAAACGGCACTACACCGCACCCGCCTGCACGTTTTGGATCAAAACAGGATCAAGGTAAAAATCACAATGCAATGGTATTAAAGGAAAAATTCTATTTTACGTGAGAAGTAAGATCACAAAGAAAAGCCGTGTTTTGTCATAGAAATCAGATAAGGCGTGGCTTTACAGGATATACAGAACTGAAATTGTTTTCTCCTTTTGCATTAATGACAAGGAGAAAGTGAAAGCATTATAATTATATTAATGATTTTATGATATGCCAATGTTGACAAAGGCATTCCAACTGTTTTCCCTAATTTATTGGTAATAAAAAGAAAATCATTACCTTTAGCATTTTTGACTTTATTTCTGTCAATAGTTATAAAGCTGTAGATTTCCCTCATCAGCACCTCACCGACTGGCAGATGTTTTGACAAGAGGTTGATACACTCGTGGATCAGATTTATCATCAGCTCGCCTTCTTATTGCAATAGTAGAGTGTGCAAAATCTATATCGCTAATCCTGAGGTTCAAAAGTTTGCCTGCTTATGTCCGTTGGTTTTGTTGTCAGCTCCACCATTGTTTTTATCCTCTGTTTTCACTGGAATGCCACTAAAATGTGTGCCACTGACCACCATCAAGCCAGGAGGTAAGGTAGTGTCGTCATGAATTAATTTATGTCATAATGACGCCTGATTACACGAATGGATAACTTAACCATGAGCACACCGTCGTCACGATATCTCTGATCGTGTTTGGCATTGACTTGAGCCTCACTTACCAGGACGTCAGGGTGCCTGGGGACGTGTCGCTTATGATAATCGACTACTTATTAATGCGGTATTTTGGATTTTACGGACAGGAGCCCCCTGGCGAGATTTACCCCCCGATTATGGCGATTGGAAAAATACGCATCGCCGTTTTTGTCGGTGGCGTGACAAAGGCGTATGGGAAGGATTGCTTGAAGAACTCATCTCTGAACCGGATTTCGAATGGCTGATGATTGACGCCAGTCACATTAAGGTTCATCCCCATGCCGCAGGGGCGGAAGGTGGTAATCAGGATATGGGGCGTACAAAAGGGGGCTCAATACCAAGATACATTTGGCCGTGGATGCGCATGGTATGCCGGTCAGAGTACTTATTACAAGCGGCACCACAGCGGATTGCTCACAAGCTGAGGCCTTGATTGAAGGAATAATAGATACGGCACATTTATTGGCAGATCGGGGTTATGACAGCAATGCCGTTGTTGAACAAGCAGAAAAACAAGGTATGGAAGCGTAAATTCCCAGCCGTAAAAATCGCAAAGTGAGACGAGAATATGACCGGGAACTCTATCGGCTCAGGCATTTAGTTGAAAATGCTTTTCTGCATCTTAAACGCTGGCGTGGTATAGCGACCCGTTATGCCAAAAATAGTGGCTCATTTCTTACTAGTGTTCAGATCCGCTGTCTTGCTCTTTGGTTAAGCATTTTATGACGATATTATCTAGGCACTAACACAAAGTTGAATTAAAATCTATAGCCATAAATTCAATGAATTACATAACCAATTCAGACTCCGCCAGCCCGACAGTCACCGTTAAACCCACAGGTGCCAATCTTCCACAAATGGGATACCAGCCAGACTAACCCAGCAACGTAAAAAAACTACACCGTTTTTTGTATAGCCTGATTATAGGACACACTAGTCAGTATCACTCTCCGTGTCAGCGTTACAGGTAAATGCAGGATGACAAATGCTCCCCCTTCCTCGACAATAATGACAATATGATTGGAGTATCCTCCGACCATCCCCCATGTCTCTCGTTCCGAAATCATTATCCTCATAACAAACATGATATCCTCTGTCTTTTGAACATTTAGGACATGATTTATAGCCATTTATCCGTTTAGATCTTTTCAGTGAGTCATCGCATTCAGAACAGTTACACATAGATATTCCCCTTAGTTAATTGGAGAATGATCAATAACACGTATATTTTTAATCCACTTTGATAGCAATCTCATTTTTTATATAAATAAAGTCATGACACTCATTTTCCCAATAATTCCAGTCAATGATGTTTGCATATAAAAATAATTCCATACGAAAAATATCACCTAACAAATACCAGAAGATTTTGTTGAATAGAGATTATATTTGCCGATTTTATATTTACCTTATTATTTCTACGTCACTGATAGATTTCAATATTTAGCTGTTAGGATTAAATGTTAAGTTAAACCTACACTATATGATGTAGTCAAGTAACTATAATAAGGAAAAAATAATATACTCACAGGAGCTATAAATCCTCATTAAGTCGTGACAAATGCAACTAATGACTGGTTTCAATGTTAATAATTAAGCCAGAGTTGATTCCGGCTTACTCATGACTTATTCCATTGTTTTTATTAACCAATCGCAATTCAATATATTACTATTAGATTGCCGTCGTAACCCCATCGTCTTAAACGAATCATTTGGTTTTACCTAAATATAACAATATGATTGAATTCTGAATTCGGTAGAGTGCAGTCTTTAATTACCTCATTGATGTTAATAATATTAACCCGTTTTTGTGTTTCAAATGCGGTTAATGCAAGAGAAAACAAAGCTTTTCCTGCGTCTTTATTTACAGTGACTAAATCATCAGATACAAAATTTGTTGTCTTACTTGGATAAGTTTCTGGAGCCACTTGAATACCCCAGCTTCCTGTTGCACCTGTTACATAGATTTGAGAAATGTAACCTTGCGCACATGAGTTAGACTGTAATGCAGCAACTTCACCTTTATTAGGAAGCTTCTCTGCTATAACTGGCGTGGCAATCAATCCAGCCATTAAGGCAATATAGGATAAGCTTTTTTTCATTTTTATCTCCTATCTTGGGTTTATTAGAGTGATATTTTTATCATGGATGTAATGATATAAATGACAAATTTTAATTATTATTTTAGTGGTTATAAGTGGAGGCCGATATATCATTATACAATCAAAGCCATATAAAACATGACGTTATTAAATATAATATTGCAGTAGCCAATCTGCACTTATTCCTTATTCTTAATTATTAACAACCATTCCTATAAGTGAGTAAAAATGTCAGATTGATTTTTATGTGAATTATCCTTTCACTCACTCAAATAATGTAGATTTGTAGATTGTATAGACCAGTAATTTGAGTGAATAGAGATATCTCTGGCTCAACAATATATGTTTGATTTAGTTAAACAAATAAATTGAAAGCTTGGTAACTTCAACAGATTTTCAACAAGACAGCAAAAATAATAGCGTAAAATTAACTCAATATTAATTATTGAACGATAATTAGTAACTAAGATAAATTATATGACTCCAATCAACACCTGATGAGGTACCAACCATGAAAAAGTTATCAGCCTGTCTTTTAGTATTGAGTATTACTTCTTTCACACCTAACTTTGCGTCTGCAAATATATGTTTTCAAGCCGAACATTCCCTGAGTAAATGTGCTAAAGTATGTGCACCGGTAATTCTCCTTAGTCCTTTTCTAGCAACAATTTGTCTTTAATGCAATTAATAATACGATATTTAATAAACAAAGTGATAAGGATAATCTTTTTCTTGTCACTTTACTGTAACACAGAAAGATATATGTCAATCTGACCAGAAACAACAGAAAATATTATCAAAAATGCCAGAAAAAATACAGTGGGATTTAGTTAGTTTAACTAGCCTCTCATTCTAAATAAAATTAATTCAACTTAAGTTGGAGAATTAATCGCCAAACCTGTCGGGCTAAATTATATTAATAACAGCACAAATAAATAACCCATAACGAGTTATCTTAGATGAAAAAATCTATTTATAAAACCTATTCTTTGATACTTAATATAAGTGCACAATTAAAACTATTTTTCTGCCTATAAATAACAAAATGTCAGAAAATTATTGACTATTATATAATTTCCATTTTGTGTAATTCAATAAATACAATTTCTGAAAATTTTCATTAATGGCCGATAATTATATTGATAAGCAGAAATATTAGCCTCAATCCATTTTTTAGCATCCACAGACTCAAAGGAAATGTTATATTCACAATTTATAACTATATATTCAAATAACAGGCGTTGTGTTCGCCCATTTCCTTCTCTGAAAGGATGAATCACATTTAATTCTGCATAATATTCAGCAAGTTTTTTGATAAATTCTGAATAATTCAACCCTACGAGATAATTTTCACTCTCTAACATATTGAATATTCTATTTCCTTCTATTTCAATACGTTCAGTATGACAGAAACGGGTATTACCTTTTGATATATCAATGGTTCTCAGTTGACCAGCCCAATTATACAAGTCAGAAAATATTTGTTTATGAAGTTGACACCAAAAAGCCAAATTGTAAGGCGGCTCCCAAAATGAAATATTCAATATAGCAAGCTCAGTCAGTTCCTTCTCTGCCTGTTCCAAAATGGCTGAGTCGCGAATGCCTAATTTATTGATGAGAGTATCTGTGCCTAAGTATGTGTAGGGATCTTGTCCCGTTCCATATTTATCTACCATAATCTCCTCACTGTTCACTGTATTTTCTAATTAATTTATTTCTTAGATTTTCTTGCTCTTCTTTAGTTGCAGGCAGGTTGCTCATAACAACACTCATTCCTTCAAGGCGCATACTATCTCTGTAGTTTTTTAGTTTTACCCGATCGAAATAATGTTTTTTTTCATTATAAGTTGTCATTATTGTTTTTTTATTCTTTTGGTTTCTGATATCTTTCTCTTGCTGACGGGAATATTTAAACTTATCCAGATCTAAATCGCTCAGTTTATAGTTAATCGCTTTACCGCTTTCAAATATTCCCCAAGAAATAACTTCAAAATAACTGACTTTGCCGTTTCTAATGCGGTTAATCTTTACTTCTAAGTCTTGTTGTAATATTTGCAAAACCTGTTGCACTTTACGCTCAGATATCCCTGTCGCTTCCACAATTGAACGTGTGTTGGGATGTTCTAATTTAGCCAGAGCCGCCATAACAGCTAATTCATATTTCATTTGAATTCCAAAAATACATATATATGCAACAGTAGTATAAAACACCAAGGTCACTAAAACCAGAAAAGAGAATATAGAATTATGACTGGCGAATTCTGTAAAGCACATGCTCATGAAGCGGGTGCCCATCCGGTAATAAAGGGTGCAAGAAAGTATTTTCATCTTTCACCATTCCAAGTTTCTCCATGACTTTTTGAGAACGCAGATTAGCAACAGTGGTAAATGCAACTACTTCCTCAAGTTTTAATTCAGTGAAAGCAAAATCCAATGCCTTGTATGCAGCTTCACTGGCATAACCTTTACCCCAAAATGGTTTATCAAGACGCCACCCAATTTCAGTACAAGGTGAAAATGGCAATTCTGCTACAGGAATATTTAAACCGACAAAACCAATAAAATCCCCCGTTTCTTTCAGCTCCACAGCCCATAATCCCCAACCACCCTGCTGTTCAAATCTCTGGGTAATTCTATCCACCATTGTATTGCTTTGTTCAACCGTCAAAGCGGCAGGAAAGTATTCCATAACTTCTGCGTTACTATTTAAATGAAAGAACGGCCCTCTATCTTCCTCTTTCCAGGCGCGCATTATTAATCTCTTTGTTTCTAGTGTCACCATCATATTTTCCTTAATATCAGCTACATAGCAGCCAAGCAAAGTGCCTATATGTGCGAAAAGCACATACTCTAACCAGGAGAATTAAAACAATTAAACAGATAAATTGCTATAGTGAATAAAACTAAAGAGGAATAAAACAACGTAATTTAAAAATCAAAAAAGGGTGGCCCGTGCCGAAAACCATCGGAATCACATATCACACGGGCCTGGTTTATCAGGCACTTGTTTTTACCGTAGCCTTATCTTTGGATTTATCATTATTGGTATCTTTTATTGGTACAACACGTTCAGATGTTAATTTTGCTTTATTTTCAATCTGTTCTGATTGCCCGAAGAATAAACCACCACGCTTGATAGACATACTGCCACAGCGACTGATACCACGTAGTTCACCATGTTCAAGAATATCCAATGTTGCTGCACAACAAGTCCCTTCAACATCACCGTCAATTATGATTTCTGGAGCATTAAGTTCACCTTCAACCCGCCCGTCATGCATAATGCGGATTGCGCCTTCCTTCACTCGGATATTCCCAATCACTTTACCCCAGATCTGTATATCACCTTCTACATCAATATCGCCCTTAAAGACTGAGCTTTTAGCAACAATAGTGCAACGGCGGGCTTCTGCGCTGGCATTCTTTTTATCATCACCCGCCAGAGACTCCGGTTCTACAGCCACTGTTTCTGTTTTTTTTCCAAACATAGTTTTTGATCTCGATCTCATGTTAATAAAGCAAAATATTAAAGCCAGAAAAGATAGAATCGCTGTCACTGTACAGCTAAACAGATTACCAGCCAGATAGAGCCCCAGAGCAATGCTCCACATGACCCATATACAGCTTAGAAAAATATTGTTCGAAAAACGATGTTTTGCCATGTTCTTTCACATTCTTATTGTTTTTCATACTTTTTTCATTAGAAAATACAAATCAAATCACTATCTTAACAGAACAAATAGCAATCAATGCTGAAGGTAAGCCGATATTTGTAACGCTATTAAACGGTTAAAACCATCATTCATTCTTACTGCCTATCCGATGAGATCCTAAGATAACGATCAGTAAAAAAAATTAATATTAAAATATAAATCTTAGCTTCATATTTAATAACATTATTTAATAATAGAGTCACGTTATTAATGTTTAATTTTATTTACAAATAATCTGATAATGAAAAACTAAGAATCTCCCTTAAAAGGAAAATACGATGTTTTCATTGGCTTTATATTAATCTGAAAGTTTTATAAGACTGATATGACAATAACTAAAAATGGAACATGAAGAATCTATAGGAAGGATAATTTAAACACCAGGTTATTCTTAACAATCACCAATTTTTTCTATTTTGTGATCAGAGCCCATGATTAAAAGATAACGACTAAAAAATAAAACTTACCATTAATCTGAACATGTGTAGTTTCTCCCGCTGGCATGGCTTCGGTGGTTTATCTGGCTTATTGGTAATCCGAGGTAGAGCCAGTAACACTTTTAACGTTACCCGAGACAATAACCGTTGAACCACCGGTTCCAAACTGCAATTTTCCAAACGAATTTTGGTATTTTTCAGGATTTGTTTTCCCTCACCTTTTAACGCCAAGTTGGAGGTTTTCCCAAGATTCACCGTTTGATCGAAAGTGTTAAAATTGATGAAATACGGTATATCAATGATAGAACCGCTGACAATGACAGATATTAATATGGTTGCCATTATAATTTTATTTAGTTTCATTTCTAACCCTTAATATTTTGATAAAAATAAAACACAGAAATACTTAATAGAATCACATAATACAAATCAACCTTAATTTCAGATTGAATTTCTAAATGAATTATATTGTGATTATTAGTATCTTCTGATTTTTATGAATGGAATACATTAACTAAAATAGTTGAGATGCCAAAATACATTGACATAGATATGGCTGTTAAAAAAACCATAGACAATTCACGATATATAAAAAATCCATTAAGCTCAGAGAAATAAAAACGATATCATTGATGGCTCTCCACTGGATTTATCATGATTAGAAAATAAGTTAATGAAAACATGGCTCATCCATAAACATTTATACGTAAGCAATATCCTTACTGACACTCAAAGTATTACAGAATAATTCAACAAATAAAAACAAAAAATACAAATTCAAGTAACTTCACAACAAAATACTTAGATAACATTTCAATACTATCATTTGCGATCTATAGTGTCGCAAATTACATCTATATAAGAATAAAATTCTTTATTGTGTTTGTTTATCAAATTAAAAGATCTAAAATTTTAATTTTTCGATATAATCAATCTGCATCGTATAAAAACCAACCTTTGGAAAACAGAATATACACAGCAATTCTTTATGAACAGACATTTAGATAGTTCGCCTATGTTGAAATTAACCGTTGGATTACCCCAGATAACTCAAGGTATCTAACTGGATTCAATAAAGCCTGGAGTTAATATGGAAAACCGGAAAGATTCGACTCAATTTTCCCAAATAGATCAAATACTTAATGTCATGTCCAAATTATGCACCGTCCGGGAAATGCAAATGGCTCCACCACCAGAATCGTGGCCCAGCACACGTGATGTCGCAGAGCAATGTAATTTTACTATCTATAAGGCTCGTTATCTGCTATTGAAACTGGCTGATAAAGGATTAGTTATGGTAACGCCATCTCCCGTTAAGAATTCTCTTCGATGGTATATATTGGAAGATAAAATTAAATCCATCTAACGACTTATCTTTCAAACAAATCTGAAAAAATAGGTTCCTGCTCTACACAGCAGGAACGTAAATTCAAATGCAGAGACGCAATAGCCAATTAATATTATTTAATCTCAGAGGAGGCCAAGATAGAAAAATTGCATTGTTGGGAAAAGTATGAATATACCATTAGTACAGATAAAAATAGGCCAGATATTTATGAATGCTCCAAAATGTAAGGTTTTAATGTTAATTTATTGATAATGACAAATTGTCAGAAAATGCCCGATCTCATTTTATCGGGCATTATCACTTAATTTTTTAACCACTCACGATTAGAAACTTGCATTCACACCCAAACTGAAAGTATAGGTGTGATTCTGAACATCACCATCATTGCGTGATATTGATGCAAAAGTGCCCCAATCCTTTGTAATAACAGCATTCGTACCGATGGTGTATTCACGCCAATGGGTATCCTGCTTTTGACTTTTGCTAACGAAAGAGGTCTGGGTTGAATTGATAGCACCACTAATCTGATAACGTTTATCACCAAACTGGTGGTTAAACCGAACCTCAGCATAGGGGTTAAAACGACCAAAATTTGTGTCAACACGCCAGCCTAGCGTACCAACCTGAGAGTCGTAGCGCTGATCACCAAAATGCATGGCAGTGCTGTGATTACCCGATTCACGATAACCTTTTACATAGCTCTTATCCCAGGCGTATTGGATAACTGGGCTGGTCGTAACGGTAGATGCCAATGGAATATCCCAACCCGCAGTAATGCGTCCTCCCCACTGATGACCGGAAGTCGAGGCCTTTTCACGGCGCAGCCATTCATTGAGGACGACACCACGAGTAATGTCTTCATATTTCATATCCAAATAGTGGAGATCACCGCTAATCCAACCTTTATCGTAGTAACGCCACAAGCCGTAAGCGGTGAGCACATTGCCGCGGCCATCATAGCGGAATTGATCAATTGAGCGATTATCTTGATAACGTGAGATCATACCACCCAACAGAATATTATCCGTAATCTGATAGTCACTACCCAATGTCAGCGTGTGGTTGTGATTACCACTATAACCACCGAATACACCTAGTTTACCCTGCGCGTTACCCACATTACGTGATTGCTGTAAACGGCTATCAAGAGAAGCAAGTGCCCCTTTCACGGGCACATTGTTGGCGTTCGTCAGTAACATAACCTGATACGGAGCATTGATGACTGAAACAGTGTATTCACCAACCATATGCTGCGCGGCTGGCGTTGGATGAAAATCATCAGCGAATAAAAAGGACTTGCTGGCGTCAAAACCGGTATCTTTAGAGCGACAGGAACTCGCATTAACACCCTGAGCACAGGCATAACCTATGGTATTGAGAAAACCATAATGTAGAGGATTAGCAATGACTTCATGTAAGAGGGCATTAACATCAACGCGAACAATATTGCCATTTTCTTGGCTAAGGGCGATATCTTCTAATTGATTATAGCTGTCAACCAATTTTGAAGCGTTACTACTTAATTCTTTATAACCATCAATCAATCGTTTAGTGGTCTCTTCAGCTTTTTTGGCGTCACCTCCTGAAACATCGGATCCGATCTTTTTGAAAACACCATGGATAACTTGAAGACGGGTGTCTTTATCAATTGTGGGATACGTGTTGACTGCTACATGAATTTTAGCCAGATCCTCAGAAGTAGCTCCCCCTTTAGAGATAACAAACTCCATAATCTTCGGAGTCATACCCACATCAGGAACCGTAGGCACGATCACCAACCCGGCACCCGCTTTGAGAAGCGCATGTACTTGTGATGAAGCAGCAATCGCACTCTCAGTAATAATCTTTTGCGCATCAGCCGGGTTTCGTAATGCAGCGTCAACATCATTGCCACCAATCCAATGAACATACATGCCATTAGGAGCAGCATATCCGCCGTGACTTGCCAAATAACGAGTTACCTGATCATGAGTGTTGTCTTGATTATTCAAACTGGCAACAGCAGTCGCGCCACCGGCAGCGTAATTAGTGCCCCCTTTCTTGGAGTTGGTCAGATCAATCCCTAATTGTTGAGCGATAAAATCGTTATATAATTTACTTTCAGTACCATTAATATCATCTACTGTGTATCGACCATTATTTCCGCCATCACTTAAGCTATCGCCAAAAACATATAGGTTGTCATAAGCATGTGCGTTCGAAATTGCACTTATTGAAAGTGCTAACATACCTGGTGCAAATATAAATGACCTTTTCATGAACTATCCTCAAGAAATAATTTTATATTTATCATTGAACTAGCTGTTCAACTGAAATGATCAATCCAAATAGAAACTGCGCTCATGAGATATGACGCAATCCTACTCTTGGTTAACCAATACCTCATTATAGTTAGTAAGAGAGGATACTCTGTATTGTTTTTTTTACATCTTTAAAGTTTCGTGCTATTTGACAGTTTAACTAGCCAATTTGGTTAAAATTCAACTAGCTATAAAAAGTAATATTAGACCAAATAAACTCAACGTACTTTCTCGTTTCATGAAATAGATCACGAAACAGACAGAAGAAAACTCTGGAGAAGATAATTAGCTAGATCTGGGTAATATCTGAAGCGATTCATCACAATAAACGTGATAGAGTGAGTCCATTATTGGTTTAGAAAAATAGTTAAAATAGAATATTAAAAAAAATGAATATAAAAATTCAGCAAGCAACAAAGACTGATTTCAGTAAATTGACCGAAATATGGGAAGCTTCTGTACGGGCAACACACGATTTTTTATCTGACGAAAATATTAATGAATTACGCCCACTGATTCTGCATACCTATCTGCCAACACTGATTGTTTATAAAGCGACAAATGACCAAAACGAAATTAAAGGTTTTATGGGGGTTGATCAGAATCGGATTGAGATGCTGTTTATCTCCCCAGATTCCCGTGGTAAAGGTATCGGCAAGGCACTCCTGAATTTTGGTATTACTGAATCAGGTATCAATGAACTGGATGTTAATGAACAAAATGTTCAGGGAGTGGGTTTCTACCAGCATCAGGGGTTTAAGGTTTTCAGCCGCTCAGAAATTGACGGCCAGGGTAATCCTTTTCCGTTATTACATATGAGAAAACAAGCATGAGGAGTCACCTCCTCAATGCAAATTAAACTCTATCGCTAAGGTATGATCCCTCGGCAGGCCAGCTGGTTTTACCCCAACAGACCGGGCTTGCTGGATAGCCGCAAGTGCAGCCCGATCCAATTCATCGGTGCCAGAACTCCGCACTAATTGAGGGTTCGTCAGATCGCCGCTGTCCAGTAAACTAAAGCTTACCTGAACAATACCCTGTTGTTTCATCTTCTTTGCCCGACGTGGATAGCGTTTGTGTTTTTCAATTTCACGACGTAAAGCAGACTGATAACCTTGTAAATCATCAGAACCCAAACCCGTCATCGGTTGACTGGTCGTCACCTGACGTGCACCTGCTTGTGAATCCACAGCATCGCTTCCTGCCACCTGAGAACTGTCCGCTGCTTGCTCTGTTTCCGGTTTACGCCCACGTTCCGCCAGTTTTGGCTGGAGATCTTCTACTGGCTCTTTCTGTGGTTGAGGCTTGTTCCTCGGTTTAGCATCCGCATGTTCTTCCGGCGGTTTCCGCTGCTCTCGTTTCCGTGGCCTGTCCGCTGGCTTATTGAGCGCTATTTTTGCCTCAAGCGGCGATTCCGCTACCACCACTTCGGGTGGTAACGGAGGCGGGAGTGGTTCCTGCTCCGTCGGTTGCTCCTGCCCAGCAGGTGCCGCTGAAGCAACCATTTCTATTGACATACTGATTATTGGCGAATTCACTGATTGATTATTTGCGCTGTCATCACGTAATAAATGAGATGCCATAAACACAATGACACTTGCATGTAACAGCAAAGAAGCAAACAAGCCAATATAAATACGATTCTTCATCATAGTTCAAGCCACCTTTCTGCTCGTTATCTGCGGAGATTAACCTTATTACAGGCAGGTTAATCTCCCGTCAAGAGTCAGAACTGACTGGTGACACTAAGCTTAAACGTCCGTCCGGGTGCCGGCATCATGGAGCGGGTTAACGGGTCCAGATAATAGCGATCGGTTAAGTTAGTGCCGGATAATTCAACGACAACATTTGGCGCAACCTTATAATTAATATAAGCATCTACGGTCATTACCGAATTCCAGCGCATCGGGTTATTATTTATCCCTTTATAAGTGCCCGGCATTTTTTTCATCAACCATTTTTCATCCTTATTCTCTACACTGCTGTGATATAACACCCGGCTCCCTATTTCTAAGTTTTCATCTAATAACCGGCCACCAATATTCAGATTAAGAGAATAACGAGGAGGAATAGTCGTTCTTAAAAAACCACCGGGAAAACCGCCATCAATACATTCTGGAACACCAAATCGATTGGTCGAATCTAACATACCTGCTGAGGTTTTATCACAAACTTTATTTTTAAGATTATAAGACAGGCCAAAATGGGTAAAGAATCCCCCGTTGTCATAACGCCCTTGTACTTCTAAACCCGATAATTTCTGTTTATCTAATTGAGTAAATTTAAAGTTACTATCACGGTCAAAAACATTCTCTATGACTGTATTGTAATAAGCGAATTTGATATCCGCATTATGCTCTGCCCCTAACAACTGACTTAAATCATGAACATAACCCACTTCAACCGTTTTGCTACGTTCAGGTTTAAAAGCGCGGGCCGGTTTATCAGTAAAACCAGAGGAAAAACCGACGGTATCTTCAAAAATACTCGGCATACGTACCGCTTCCGCATAACGTGCATAAAGACGTGCGTTATCACTTACATAAGCCGTCGCGGAAAATACCGGTGCCCAAGCATAGCTCTTACGTTTCGGCTGTTTAGACCAACGCTCTTGTTTACTTTTTTCTTTATAAACCAAACCACCATCACCTACATTCAGAATTTCGCCTGAGCTATCAACATAATGGCTATTCTGTTGAGCATTACTGTATTCATATTTATATACTTTTTGGTTAGTTACAGGATCAATAACACGCTCATCCATATCAAGCTCGCCATTGAAATAAGGGTTATCTTGTTTATATAACTTACCATCGTCACGATATTGCCAAAGCACATCTACTGGTGTCATAGGACGAGAAATTGAATCTCGCTCTTTTGATTCAGAAAAAATTTTTTCGCTATATTCGTTAAATTCATCATCAGTTAAACACTCAAAGCATTCATTAAATTTTTTCAACAATTCAGCTTCGCGTTCGGTAAGTGTTCTCATATATTGCAAACCCATACCAATCTGTTTCTTATCCTTACTATACCGAAGATCACGGGCAGCTAAACGCTCATTTAAAAAATCATCCTTAGACCAATAGCTTACTCGTTTAGCGCCAGCACTTAACGCCAACCACGAGGTAGGGCGCCAGTCGAAATTAAAGGCAATATTGTTTTCCTGACGGCGCCCTTTTCTTGGTAATGAACGAAAATTAGAGAAACTTTTTGCTTCATAATCATCATGAGAACCCAAACGTTCCCGTTGCAGATTGGCCGACAATGTTAAATCCAGATTTGCAGTCAGCGCAAAAGCATTGGAAAGATCAACGCCCCAGCGATTATTATGCGCATTGGTAGCAGCGGTATCAACCAAACGGCCATCTTTACTCGGATCTCTTTTCTGTTGATTCTTATCCCAGACTTCATCCCGATCCCGCGGTTCACGTGGATATCCCCCGGCAGTATTAGTATTGCTAATAGTACGGGTAATCCAGAATTTCATATCAAAATCAACCCATTTGTTCTCATCCGGCTTCCATTTATAATCCACATTAAATGCCTGCTGATGTACATTAGCTAAAGGCCATTGTGGTACAACATTATCCTCAGCCCGAACCCAACCAAGACGCGAAGGCATAATCTCACCGTAAATTGTTTTAGTATCGCGAATACCAAACTCAATCGTCTGCTGATTAGCCAAGCGCCAGGTATTTTTAAGTAACCAAGATTCCATTTCACTGGAAGTATTCGGCACCTCATTACCAGGACGATATATACGTGCCACAAAAGGCAGATAAGGATCATACGCCCTGGTACCGCTCTCAAGGATATCTTTATCCTTATCACTGATCGGCGCATCATAGCGATGAGCACCTCCTTTGCCGGCAAAATAGTTGCCTTTACTGCGATAACTATAGGCAGCCATTAAATCAAAATATTCCTGCCGGGTACCTATCGCCATACGTATTGCATTATCTTTCAGACCAAGCAATTTATTATCTTTTGAGGTTTTTGGGGTAATTTCTAACGCGGGATCAACATAATTAAACCCCTTAGTAAAACCAGGAATGTCACGATAATCTTGTCCCAATTGCAGATTAGGTGCACGCTCCTTTACCGCATTACTACTGGTTTCTAATTTCAGGTTAATCCCGAAGCGCTCATCTGCTGGCACCACATCATCAATGCCCAACGTTTTTATTATTACTGCTCCACCTATCGAGCCTTTTACTCCGCGAGTCAGTGACGGGCCTTTTTCTATTTCAATGCTGCTAATCAAGTTAGGATCAATATAATTACGGTTATTAGCACCGTTATAACCACGCCAGGTCGTAATTGCCTGTTCAGTACCATCAATGGTAACAGGAACCCGCCCCTGCCCCTGAATGCCGCGAATATTAGGATCTAATGCGCCACTGTTTCTGGAATCACCACTGAATACTCCAACTGCACTTTTTAAAACATCCGCAGGTGAAGCACCCTTATAGCGTTCTACCAGATCCTTACCTAGGTAAATATTGGTAATATCTTTATCGTAAACTGCATCATAGCCTGCCTGATCTTTTTCGCTGTTAGCTGAAACGTTAATTTTGCCCAAATCGGACTTATCTTCAGCAGGCTGTTTCGCTGATTGAACAGGGGGTATTGGTGTATCTGCATCAACACGGTAAGGTATCATGCTGTAAGTTAATACCATCACCAATGTTATTTTACTGTATTTATTACTTAATTTATGCATAGTGATTATCTGCCATAGTACGGATTTAAATA
Source organism: Photorhabdus sp. RM323S (assembly GCF_042879375.1). Classification (NCBI taxonomy): domain Bacteria; kingdom Pseudomonadati; phylum Pseudomonadota; class Gammaproteobacteria; order Enterobacterales; family Morganellaceae; genus Photorhabdus; species Photorhabdus sp. RM323S. Next base: position 43,587 of record NZ_JBHFKZ010000027.1, on the reverse strand, counting down.
ACCTATTACTTCAATCAATATCAAAAATATTTTTCAAACTTAATTAACACTTCGTTTTTGTTATATGAGTATAGCCAATCAACATTACTATTGTTTTTTCTGTACCGATAAGTGATTACCGGAGTTAAGCCAAAAACATCAAATTTAGGCATACTGAGAATTGCCGAATAGAGTTGTTCATTGTCTTTACGGCGTGCACTTAATGGCACACTGTAATCACCAAACTGCCTCTGTCGTAATGCGGTAAATACCACCGCATTAATTCCCGGATATAACTGGGTGGAAATACCTGCTCGTATGCCTTTCTGTTGATAATCATCCGCTTTCTCAACGCTGGTTTTATTAACCCAGTCACCACCAGTAAAGGTAATTGTCTGATCAGTTAAATAATAAGATAAGGTGGCATAAACAGAGGTCATGTTACCGTCATTATTATTATAAAGTTTATGATAACGAAACTGTTTATATTCACCTTCAAGATTCAATGCCAAATTTTTTGATAGAATATTCATCCATTCAGTTTTCACTCCGGTGGTGCGATAACGGGAATGGTTACCAACATGATTAAACTCAATAATTGGACCTATCAGGAAATCATTTTTCTGTGCTTTATAGTTATACCCCAAATAAGCGGAAGTGGTATTTTCGTTTTCCTCACTATGATTACGATAACTTTCACCATAAGTCATTGAGCGCAGAGATATACCGTGGTGGCCACTTAGCTGGTATATCTTACGTAACGTAGCATCATAACTGATACCATTTGCCTTCTTTGCCAAAGGCAATTTTCGTTCAGTCTTACAATCACCATTCTCATGATAGCTAATGCAAGCAGGAGGCTTATCCGGTGACATATTAGTGTTGTCGTTAAAAATATATCCTACGGCAAAAGATCCACGCCAGGCATTGCGCAGATTAATAGCATCCTGATAACTGGTTATATTCTTAATAACTGCCGGTGGTAACTTACTTGCATTATCGTGGTTTGCCGCAGAAATCTCATTAAACAGTAAACTGGCTTCTCTATTTTTTTGATTCTCATAATAGACCCTGGCTAACTCCAATTTAGCACGGGTAAAATCAGGTTGCTGGTGCAAAATAGCCTGATAATGCTGTTCTGCCACAACTAAATCACCCTGTGAACGAGCCAGGTTTGCCCGAGCAAAATGCACCAATTGGGCATCATGCCCAGGTAATTTCTGATACATCAACAAAAAGCGCTCTACATCCTTCACTTGTTGATGATTAATAGATAAATACAGCGCTTGACCAACCTCATTCACATTATTCTCAACACTGAAAGTCTGACCATTAAGGACTATCGATAAATGATCACTATTCTCATTCGCAGTTTCATCAGTGACGAGCTCTTTTTCTTGCTCCTGCAAATTTCGCTGTACGTTATGCCACAATCTTCTACCAGCATCTTCATCTGCCAGAACCAAAGAGGGATAAATAAACAAGTAACTGATCAGTATGGTAAAACGGATAATGGAAATATTTAACATCGGAATATCACTGCTTAATAATCGGACCAGTAAATAAACAAAATAAGACAAAGCCCATATGAACTTTGCCTTATTCAATCAATACGAACTCATATCATGGATTTTTAGTCCCACCAAAGGCGGTATCTTTACTATGATCCGAATTAAATTTAGCTACACCAGCTAAACTCGACGCATTATCACCAAAGAAGTGGCCATTGTTTGTACCTGCAACATTTCCGGCTGTCGCAGTCCCAACAAATGAGCCATCTGCTCTAATTCTGGAATTAATACCAACAGTCAATACACTATTCGCTATTGAACCAGAAAGTCTTTTCTGACCGAAATCCGCAGTGAATGTGCCTTGCAGAGCATTACTACCACTATATTGGTTAATTCCTTTAACCGTATAGGTCGCTATACCACCAGTCGGTAAATTGGTTGTAATATCTTTACCGGAATAATAGGCAGTATGAGTCTTATCGTTTACCTGACCTGTTTGTGACCATTCACCAAAATAGACATCAGCATTAGCCACTTTACTAAAGTTAAACACCCCCATTCCCTTATGACTGCTCGATCCAGGCACAGAAATCTTGTGAATGCCATTCGTATCCGCCTCGACATAACGAGCAAGACTTGCAAAGCTGGTAATTTGACCTCTAGCAACAGATTGCACCCCAATTCCAGGATCTCCACCTGGGGTCGGATGACCACCACCACGCGGTTCAGTTACACCGACTGTAATACTTTGATTCTCAGGATTAAAATTTTGAGTTTGCCCAAAACCAGCGGTAGCTATTGCTTGTGTTACTAATCCACATGTACCTAATACTGCAATTAACACTTTAACTTTGTTCATAGCATACTTCCTTATGTGACTAATTAAATGTTAGAGATTGCTTATTACATAGTTTTAGTACCGTCCAAAGACTGACGCGCATATTAACGTACTTTTAATAAAAAATGAAATGATAATCATTATCATAAAATGATTATGTGAACTTGTATAAAATGGCAATAAATACACCTAACTATTTAATTATTAAATCAATATTTACCATAACCTTAGTATAATAATGGAAATAATCTTAGAGATAAAACCAATAATAAGTGTAAAAAAATCAATACACATAAATATATACATAAGTTACTATTACATTATTAAATTAATACATAAGTTATTATATGGCTAATATGTTATTCATCGCCACCGCATATTAGTTAAATAACACTTAACAATGAAAACAAAAATAAATAAAAAAATAATTTATATTGTTGATTTTAAAATAATAAAATTATTATGCAAATTAAATTAGTGTTGTCTTTAATGATTGACCTAATGAATCACTTAATAGAACCACTAAAGTAGATATATTATGAGAACAATATAAAACCCAATAAAATACAATCCCCTAGTGTGAGGTAGGTTAAATAACCATGGATTTAAAAAGTAAATTTTTATTCACAGTAAAAATTTTCATAAAATCCCCTACCTTTTGGCAGGGAATTTACGCAAGCGCAATAGTTTTCAGGCGGATATAAACATCATTCAGGTTCTTTATATCCTTGCTGTATCAGAATAATTTCCCAAGGCTCTACAATAAACTGAGATTCTTTATCCCCCATATCAGCCATTTTTTGGAAATATATTTTTGCTTTCTCCAAAATAATATATTTCATAATATTTCCCTAAATTATTTCCCAAGATATTTCGTAACTAAATTAATAAGTTAACTGAGAAACTATCGTTTTTGTCCTCACCTTTAATATAATAGACAGTAAAATAGAGTTGACAAAAAGACCTAAAACCAAACCATACCAAAATCCTACAATCCCCATGCTATCGGTTACCCAGTTTGTTAAAGCCAAAACAAACCCTAATGGTAAACCAACTAACCAATAGCCAAATAAAGGTGCGTAGAATACCGAGCGGGTATCATGAAAACCACGCAGAATACCTGCTAAAGAGGCCTGAAAGGAGTCGAAGAATTGGAAAAAACAGAATAGAAACGCCAGGCTAAGTGCAATTATTATAACTGAATCATCGTTAGTGTAGAGTGCAATCAATGGCGCGGCGAAAAAATATATTATAAAACCAAAAATTGCAGAGACAGATAATATCAAATAAATCGAAACTCTGATAACACCCATTAATGATGTTCTATCTTTTAGCCCAATATAGGAGCCCACTCTCACCGTCGTCGCGGTCGAAAATCCTGTGATGACGGTATAAATGATAGTCACGATATTAAGCATAATATTATGTGCGGCAACAGTTTGAGTGCCTAAAGGCGCAACGGATACAGCAACCACATCGAGAAAAACCATTTCAACAAAAAAAGCCAATCCACTAGGAATACTAATATAAAAAGTCCTCAGTAGATCTTGATATTTTGGGAATTTTAAACGAAACCGATATCGCCGGTATTCATCTTTCAGTAAAAAATAGATAACTAAACATACAGCACTTAGGTTATTAATAATTGCTGTTGTAATACCCGCACCAACGCCACCCATTTCTGGCAAACCAAATTTCCCGTAAATAAGCATGTAATTTAATGGTATATTCAGTAATAAGGCACCAGAAGATAGGTACATCGCGATTTTCGTATCTTCTAAGCCTTGCAGAAATGAACGAAAAACATTAAATATCATCACCCCAGGAACACTAAATGCCATAGCAAGAACATAGCCCCGTGTGATATCTAAAATATCATCATCTAAGCCTATAAACGAAAATAGTTTGCTAATTAACATTAACAATAAAATTATTGGTATTGAAAGTATCATCGATAGAAATAAATAATTTCTAAGACTCTCTTTGACCCCTTCTTCATTACCTTGCGCTTTGTGCTTTGCGACATCTGCCGCAAGCATGATAATAGTCCCGTATCCCAACACAAATATAGGGAACCAAATACTACTTCCTAATGTTACTGCCGCTAAATCAGCGGTAGAATAGTGACCAGACATCACTATATCAACAACACCCATTGCGGTACGTGCTATCTGCGCAATAATGATGGGAAAAGAAAGTAAGAATAGTTGTCTTAATTCCTGCCAGTTTGAAAATTTAGACATAAAAATACCGTTAATTTATTGATTAGCTCCAATGTCGATCATACTAACAATAAATTATAACCAAAATCATGCAGAAAAATTTTTAAAAATTTAAAATTATGGACATACCCTCCATTTTTGTTCAGGAAATAGAGAGAAATAAATCAGGCAACCTAACGAAAACTAACTACTTCACAAGAAATTTTGTGATCTTTCTAAAAGATTAGATATTTATTTAAGTCTTTTGTTCTCATTTTCCATTTTAATAGTTAATGTTACTCGACTTAAGTAGCTTCTGCTTTTTGTGATAATGTCCACATAATTAAAAAATAGCGACACCCGATATATCACTGAATTAGTAACATTTTTAAATTATTTATTTGATTAATAAATAATTAGCGGAAATATAATGTCTAATAATAAAATCTTTATTGTTTTAGCGATATTGGCGATAGAGCTTTACAAAAGACAGAAATCATCAAGATATCTTCTGGGGATAACGATAAGATGGCGTATATGCACTACATTCGACCCAGTGATAATTCCCTATGGAAAATTAAATGTCGCTTAAATGGCGATCGTGTCGAATGGGCTTTCAGTAATGTCGATAACATTGGTCGTTGGAGAATTGAAGAAAATGACAAAAAAATCACATTTTCTATCAGCGGAAACTCCCTTAAGCTGATAGATATCTATTCAGACGGTTCATCAATCAAACAAATGTACAAGTTAAATTCCTTGTGAACGGCAGTAAGTGGAGCTGTAGTTTTGATAAAAGCCGCTTACATCTATTCATCAAAGATACATGTAATCTTACCGATATAGAGAAGAGACCGAAAATGAAACCAGAAACTCTTGCGATCCACGGCGGATATTCACCCGATCCAACCACCAAAGCCGTTGCTGTCCCTATTTATCAAACAACATCCTATGCATTTGATAGTACCCAACATGGTGCCGATCTGTTTGATTTAAAGGTCGAGGGAAATATCTATTCCCGCATTATGAACCCGACTAATGACGTACTGGAAAAACGGGTTGCTTTACTTGAAGGTGGGATCGCTGCATTGTCGGTCGCATCCGGTATGGCGGCTGTCACCTACGCTATTCAATCCATTGCTGGAGCCGGGGATAATATTATATCTGTTGCCAAGTTATATGGCGGCACTTATAACCTGCTGGCTCACACATTGCCCCGGTTCGGTATTGAAACACGCTTTGCCGACCATGATGATATTGCAGCATTGGAATCACTGATTGATGACCGGACCAAAGCGGTATTCTGTGAATCCATTGGTAACCCGGCTGGTAATGTTGTTGACCTGAAAAAGTTTGCAGAAGTGGCTCATCGTCATGGCGTTCCTTTAATCGTTGACAATACCGTTGCCACGCCTGCGCTTTGCCGTCCCTTTGAGCATGGTGCCGATATTATTATTCACTCTCTGACCAAATACATGGGAGGCCACGGCTCCACTATTGGCGGCATTATTGTTGATTCCGGTAACTTCCCTTGGGAAAAACATAAGCAACGCTTTGCTATCCTGAATAATCCTGATCCCTCTTATCACAACGTCATCTATACCGAACAGTTTGGTAAAGCTGCATTTATCGGTCATTGCCGTGTTGTACCATTACGTAACATGGGCGCGGCGCTATCGCCTTTTAATGCTTTCCTTATTTTGCAAGGGTTGGAAACTCTGGCGCTAAGAATGGAGCGTCATACTGAAAATGCCCTGAAAGTAGCTCATTACCTGCAAAATCACCCTCAAGTTAGTTGGGTGAAATATGCAGGATTGCCAGACCATCCGGAACATGAACTGGCACAACAGTATATGGGTGGGAAACCATCAGCTATTCTTTCCTTTGGTATTAAAGGCGGACAGGAATCTGGTGCCCGATTTATTGACGCATTAAAGCTGATTGTGCGCTTGGTCAATATTGGTGATGTAAAATCACTCGCCTGCCACCCAGCTTCAACCACTCATAGCCAATTAAATGACGAGGAGTTAGTTAAAGCAGGTGTACCACACGACATGATCCGCCTGTCAATCGGTATTGAACATATTGATGATATTATTACTGATCTTGCCCAAGCCCTGGATGCATCGAAATAGTTTAACGTTGCCATACACCCCGTTCTGATGAACGGGGTTCTATTTATCTGCTATAACTGCTTCTTTTACTGTCTCTATTTTAATTATTTTCCCTTAATCAACATCACTGATTTTTATTTCCTTTATTTTTACCAACTAAAACAAAAAGCAGGGGATAACAAATTAAATCGGTCACCCTGTCGCTAATATTCGATAAAGTGACTTATCCCTAATCCCTACGAAAACGTGTAAGAACGTTCAAGTGGCGACTATTTACATCAAAAAATACAAGGAAAACAGATGAAAGTTCAGCTAACCTATATATTGCTATTAAGCTCATTGTGTTGCGGGTATGCTTCGGCAAAAATCCCAAATGGATTCAGCCCCACACCATCATTCGAGGATAATTTCAATGGCACAACACTCAATACCCAAAAATGGGATTACCGTGGTTTGGGTGTCAGAAATAATTGTATTAATACTCAATCAGCCGTTATTGTGCGGAATGGATATTTAACTATAAAAACTTATTCTGAGAGTTCTTCTGGCAAGCTACAAAATTATTGCGGCATGATTTCAACACAAAAAAGTTTCCTACAGTCATATGGCTATTGGGAAGCCGCTGTCAGATTTAATCGTGCCGAAGGTAATCAGGTCGCATTCTGGGTACAGTCACCAACAATGGGTAAAGATCTGACGGATCCAGAAAAATCAGGCGTCGAAATTGATGTATTTGAACATTTAGCTGAAGCTACACAAGATCAATATGATCATGCTATTCACTGGAATGGTTATGGCAGCGCTCATAAACAATGGTCAAAGAAATTGTCTATGGGTAATCTCGCTGATGGTAAATTCCATAAATTTGCGGTGGCATGGACACCAAATGGTTACACATTTTATGTTGATGGTGTTCTTCAACATTTATCTGGTCTGGAGCAAGTTCCTATTTCAATCGCAAATCAATACATTATTTTAAGCTCGGAAGTACCGCGCAGTTATCCGACCCAAGGTTATGGTCCGATAAATGAAACAACCGCCACATTCGATGTTGATTATGTGAAAGTTTATCCGTATATCGGTAATAAGAAATAATAATTCCTATTGTATTATTCGCCTTGTGGATATTAAACAAGTATTGGCGTCCAATCATTGGACGCCATTTTCTCATTAGAATGTTACATTAACTTTAGCCCATATCGTTCGGCCTGGTTCATTTACTGAGGTGTTTGCTGAATAACCAAAGGTGCTATTACCTGCAAGGTTGAGGTGTTCGCTGTATTCTTTATTCAGAATGTTGTCGATACCTGTGCTGACTTTGACATTTTTGTTGATCTTATAAGCAACGTTTGCAGAAAGCACGCCGAAACCCGGACTGTCTTTAAAATCTTTGCCGACAACATTTCCCTGATTTACAGTAATCCGATGCTGGCTGCTAACCAATCGCCACAAACCGGTACTGCTCCAATCACCATGTTCATAAGTCAATCCGAAACGGGCTTCCAGAGGTGGGATCTGAGGCAGTGGCTTGTTATCCGTGGTATTTTCACCCCAGGAATAGGCAAGGCTGGCATCCGTTTTCCAATGGTCTGTCAGTTGATAGCCAAAGCCCATCTCTCCACCCATAACATTGGCATTGACGTTATCAGCCTGGCTGAGGCGGGCATTGGTTGGGCTATATCTAAACAAAATAAAATCATTCACACGTCCTACATAGGCTGACACCCAGCTATTAAAGCGCTCTCCTGTATATTGCGCCCCAATATCAAGCTGGGTAGTTTTTTCGCTTTTCACGCCATCAAAAGCACTCGCGCTGCCTGCTGGACCAAGTTTAGGCGAAAATAGCTCCCAGTAGTCTGGGAAGCGCTCGGTATAACCAATACCGGCATAAAACATCAGCGGAACATCAGTAAGAGTATGCTCTAAACGCATAAAACCACTTGGCAAAGTATCATTTCGTTCTTTCTCGCTATTGCTGGCAAATTTTTTCACCAGACTGCGATCAAGTCGGGCACCGGTTATCAACTCGCTTTGCTCTGTGGCGTACCAGGTCAGCTCGCCAAACAAACCATAATTACGGAATTGAGCATCCTTTTGCCACACGCTGCCTGATTTATTACGATGGGTATTAGTTTGAGTATCCGCACCACTTTCCAGCTTGAAATCTTGCCATAGCCAGGTGCCCATTGCCCGTCCTCCCACAATCCGGCGATCCAATTGCATGGACATACCACTGTTCATATTCATGTGCATGCCACACATATGCTTACAGGTCGCAGAAGGCATGCCCATCGATCCCATAGACATAGGGCTGTTCGGAGAACGCAAGGTTATATTGTCCATAATATGGTTGGTATAGTTGTAGTAAACTTGGGCTTCAACCTTATCAAGAACCTCGCCGAGGTTAGATTTCTCAAAACGCACGCCGAGGCTTTCACGTTTAAATTGTGAACCATCCATGTTACGCCCCGCATAGCGGGCTTCTCCATCACCTTTCCCGGCGGTCAATTCGAGCAGCGTATCTTTATCCGGCGTCCACCCCAGTGCCAAATCACTATTCCACTTATCCCAGCGTGAAGGGACACGATACCCACCACCATCTTTATAATCATGTGAACGGGAGGTATTTCCCATTAAACGTAAATATCCCAATTCATTGCCGACACTGGCATCAACGTTGCCATCCCAACGACCATTTGAACCCGTCAACCCGCTGGCATTGACCTTCACCCTCGGCTCATTAAATTTAGGATGTTCACGCTCAAACCTGATGGTCCCAGCGGAAGCACCGGGGCCCCACAACACGGTTTGAGGCCCTTTAATCAGTGTCAGCAAATCATAACTTTCCGGTGAAATATAAGATGAAGGCGCATCCATCCTGCCGGGGCAAGCCCCTTGCATTTCTGCACCATCAGTTAGGATCTTAAGCCTTGAACCAAACATTCCTCGAAATACTGGATCACCATTAGTCCCACCATTACGGATTTGTGAAAAGCCGGGTATGGTTTTTAAGTAGTCAGAACCGTCACTTGCCGGAACGGGCTGGCGAGGCGTTTTTGGCGAAGTGACAATCGTCAAAGGAGAATACAAAGGTGCTGTTACTGTGATTACGTCGCCATCATTGGTTTTTGGGCCATTCGCATGATCGTGCGAATCCGGTGTGGTTTCAACCGCATATCCATTAAAAGCAGCCAGCAAAAAAAGCGGCATTGCCGAGCTAATACAACGGGCCAGCGTATTTTTTTTATCAGAAGAATTTTTTTCAAACATCATCTTTCCTTAATGTGTATCCGCGCTCCGAAGCGATATGGCTATCAAAAGCGGAATACGTTATAGAATCCAACCAAACAGTTTTTGGTATAAGCAAACTTCCCCTGGCTAAGAAGTTAGCAGGGCAAAGTGTTTCATTATGTTTAAACCGATGAGATTAGATCTGTTCAGGCGGAGCGCGAGGCAACGAATCAGAAAAGATGAAATGCGCAAGGAAGAGAGTTACAGGTTGAACCGGTGATGACCGTGAAGTCAGCGAAGTTGACCAGAATAACGGTGTATTCGCCAAGTCCAGCATCGGTATATGGATAAGAAAGACGCAGTATCCACAGGCAATATCATCCAGCATCGACATGTCACCACCAGCATGCATACCCATCTGCATTCCATCATGATGGTTAGTGCCCTGTGATGCGGAAGAAATGTCAGAATGAGATTCACCAATGCGCGCATGTTCCAGTGACTGGGAAATCACGGGTGCAATGAACAGCATCAATATCGCGAATATACCAAGCCAGGTTGACAAGCGGTTCCGCGATGTGTAAATCTGGATCAGTGACAAACTAAGCCTATTCTGTAGAGAACACATTCAGGGAGGGGATTGTACGTATTTAACAGTCAAATGTTAAAACACTTTATGCAGGAATGTCGCTTTGGCGACAAAATTTGATGTTTTTCTAAGGCCAACGGAATTATTTTCCTTAATTCGCCTCAAAATACCGAAAATCCAGCCTGTCACAATAACTGCATTCTTAGCAAGATAAATACAGCAATAAAAGCAACGGTACCTAGTGCGAAACTAATTGCCCATCCCTCACCATTAAACCACTATGAGAAGTTAACCACATAATCCCTAAATCAATGACAATAATGCCTACAATCTAAGTGAATTCCAAATGGAACACCGAACAAAATCACAGAGATTAACGTCACAAGCAAAGGCATTTTCCCATGTGCAATAAGGCAGACTGGAATCAGCATGTCTACACAATACCGTTTCCACATCAACCCTTATCCACATAACCCATAGGCTTTCATATTACAGTCGCATTTTTTTATCCTCCACAAAAAAACATTCATTAGAAAAGCCTTAAGTTACGCAACTTTTTACGGTTATGAGCATCAGAAAAAACGCAGACTACGTTTTCCATAGCTGAAATACAACACACGATAAAACGGAATAAGAGGGCCAGTCCCTAGCCGGAATTTTTTGATTGATTAATTAGGAATAGTCTTAAAAATAAACTCATTGATATTTTTTTGTGATTTATGTAACATTTTTTGTCATGAACAGATATTCACCACAAAACAAACAATGACCGTTTGATTTTTTATACTGATTTATTTAGCTCTAATGGTTTGATACTGGCAGGATAAAAATACAAAAAATTTATCTTTATAACTACTGATGACAGCAGGTTACTGTACTACATCAGCGCTGATAGACAGTGTTTTGTCACAGCGACATTGATAAGAAGATGCCTATCAAGGCACACCAGAAAATCAGCACAAATACTGTTCGAATAAACCAGTACTAATTTATGTAACGTACTAACAAAGCACAGTTGCATAGCAGGTTAAGTTACCAATCACCGACTGAATTTACGACGAATGCTGGTTACCAGCCATTGCATCTTTTTTAGGAGCATATTTGAGGGAGGTTTTGCTAAGAATTTTTCTCGCTCCGTTATTTAAACTTAAACACTGGAGAAAATTGTGACTTTGTGTATCAAAAAAGCCCCTAAAATTTGGGGCATCATCAAGCAATTAAACATCAATAATTATGCGCTTAAAATGTCAGATCTGGCAAATAATCGCAGACCCACATTAAATGATGCTTTAGTTTGCTCCTTGCATTATTGTGGATTGCTGTTTCGCCATTTGCGTGTAATTTATCGAAATGTTTTATTGGTCACCTTAAGCTTGGCTATTCTCTGCGGATTATTATGGGTCCCCCCATCATTAGCACAAACAGAGATACCTTTAACAACATCAGATATTCGAACTTCTATCGGTCCAGTGGTAAAGGGGGGGGTGTACAACTATGCACCTTCCGTGATGTTGGACGGGATATATCGGATGTGGTGGTGTGGCTCCGATCCCACTCATCCCGGTGATTATATTTTTTATGCCGAATCTTCATCTCTTGATGGCCCTTTCCACGCTCGTGGAAGTAAGGATCCCTACCAGATTGTTTTTTCCCCTAACAAGGCAGCAAACGCATTCGATAAAGTCCATACCTGCGACCCCTCTGTCATACGGGTTAACGGTACATACTATATGTATTATGGTGGATGGGACAGCGTTCGCGTTGGTGCTGAAGGTATAACAAAAATTGGCCTCGCAACAAGTACTGACGGAATTAACTGGACACGTGCAAATAATGGTAATCCGATAATCTTACCCGCTAACAAGAAGCTAGATGGAAATCCTTATGGAGCAGGGCAACCATCCGTGTCCTATCTCAATGGCATGTTTTACCTTATGTACACCGATACGACCGGAGCAAATTCCCTAGATAAAATTTACGGCGGCGGTGGACAATATGTCTTAAGATCTCCCGATCCAACCTTTCAAAGTGAAGTAGAAGAACTTACTCCTGATGGATTCGCCACAAAGACGGAAGAGAACCACACCGAATACCGTCAAAACTATTGGGTAAGCGTCGATATGCAGTTCTCAGATGCACTCAATGCATGGATCGTGGCTCACAATGATGGTTCCAGGCTATCTTTAAGTTTTTATCCTCCAGACTTCTCTACGAAAATCTACAACGATGTCCAATTAAGCACCTCCACTGTAGAAGGTCCCGGTATTGTATCAAGACCGGATAAGCACTCAGTTGTCTCAAGTACCGGACAGTGCAGTACACTGCCAATTGATGTTATCAATGCGACTGCGCGTAATTTCCCTCGTATGGCACCTACAAACTTGGCGCACATTGGTATCGATGTCAGTGCTGGAATAAGCTGTGAAAGTATGCACCCCAACCAAGTCGCGAGTATCTATGAAGGTTATGGGATTAAAGCAGCCGGTTTACCTTTAACATTTGTTGTATCTGGTACGCGTTTTCAAGCTGAGTCAATTCGGCCAATTCAGTTCTTAACTAAGAACTTCGTTGAAGTTACACCTGAGATTTTCCATGCTATTCCATATGGCGCTTCATTAAAAGTTGGCGCTCCTGTTATTGGTGCCGTTGGACAACCAGCAGCGTTTCTTCTTGATTCTGCTAAATGGCCGGTGAATGGATTGGAGATTATCAGAGATAATAAATCATCCATTAAGATGATACCGTTAGCTGAATATTACGCCTATCCAACAAAACACTCACTCCATCTGGTGAAATGATCATCTCACTAGCTGAGTCAAGCACAACAAATCTTTAATATGCAAAGTTTCTGATGCTGCACCATGGTCGTAGACGCAACATTGTAGCGTCTACGACCATGTACTGGTACTCTATGACGAAAGAAGGGTATCTATGTACGCAATTGTATTCATATCTTAAATTTATGAAAGCGGTATCCTGGCTTACGTCCTTCACATATTGCCTGCATGATTAGACGCAACATTGTCAGTTTTACTGGTCCTATCTTCTCTTTAAGAATCCACGCATTGAAAATAACACCAAAAATTACACTGGTTTCTCTCAGGGCCGAAACCAACGCAGCAGGACTTCGTGAAAGAGCCAAAATAACCAAGCCGTGTGCAATAGACATAACTACACCGTTGACCATGCAAGTTCGCCCATTACGACTGATATAATCCAATAATCGGTTTCTATCTTTACAAAAAGATTCCAACCTACATGCATGATCGCAGCGACCATGACTAATCCAAGTGAAAGAGGATCCATATATATTTTTACTCCTCTGCGCTTCTCGCAAATTCAGGGCACAATACTTCACATAAGCTTCAACACTATGAATACTAACTGCTCACCTGCATTCTTATAACCCATAACACCAGGTTGTGTAGATTAAATTTCCTTTTTATTCGCGTAGAGCGTAGAAAGTGCTTTAAAAACATAAGTAAACCGAAATATCGCTTCGATATTACAAACTTCTCAATAAAGTATTAATTACTCTGCCTGAAAAATGATATAAATAAAGCCGCTACCGCTGTTAACATTATTGAGCCAAAAACAACAAAATCAAGCCAGTTACAATCTAGCCCAATGGAACAACGAGACCTAATATTATAAACGATCTGACTCGTACTTCCTGCGAAGATTATTATACTAACAATTATAATTGATTCATTACGCTGTCTCAGTTTACTTAATTTACTAATTAAAAACACACAAACAAATAAAACCAGCACAGTGACAATTACATCAGGTAACATTTTGAATCTCAATTATCTAATATATAAATTCATTATTATCATATCCAGATAAATTTCACAACCTAGATATTTCAATCCACTTCTTTTATAAAATTAAAATGTTTCATAAATGGGTCGAAAAATAGAGAAAACCACAACAATTCCATTACAGATATTAGTAACCAATATAGCACATTCAATTTATAAGAAATCAACAAGGAAAAAATAAAAGCATCTCAGTACTATGGAAAACTATTCACCGAAATACAGCTTCTCGAATAACCTCCAGTGAAGCCGGGTTTTCAATCAGAGAAATATCACCCGGCTCACGCCCTTCACATATTGCTTGCATAGTTCGGCGCAGCATTTTTCCTGAACGAGTCTTGGGAAGCTGGGACACGAAATACACCCGTGCCGGACGGCCCACACTGCCAATTTGTTTGTTCACCAAGCCCATCAAGGCCTTTTCCAGAGAAGAAAAATGTTCAGCATTCTGGATTTCCCTTCCATCCTTGAGAACGGCAAAGGCAACTGCGGTTTGCCCCTTGATGGCATCCTTGATGCCAATAACGGCTACTTCGGCCACGTCTTCATGACCAGCAATACACTCTTCTATCTCCCGTGTTCCCAATCGGTGTCCCGCAACATTAATCACATCATCTGAACGTCCCAAAATAAAATAATAGCCATCACTGTCACGGATACCCCAATCGAATGTGGAATAAACAGGATGGTCGAAATGACGCCAATAGGTATTGATGAAACGTGTATCATCACCATAGATGGTTTGAATGCAACCCGGAGGTAAAGGCCCCTCAACAACGAGCAAACCTTTTTCGTTATCGCTACACTCCTCGCCAGTCAGTTCATTGATGAGCTTGACATGAAAGCCATACATCGGGAAGCCAGTACTACCAAACCGGCTCGGCCTATCATCCAAACTGCGGGCAATAGCCATAATCGGCCAGCCTGTCTCAGTCTGCCAGTAATTATCAATAACAGGGACGTTGATAGCCTCGGCAATCCAGCGGGCAGTGTGTTCATCAAGCGGTTCGCCGGCCAAATACAACGATTTAAGTGATGAAATATCGTATTGAGTAATACATTCAACCGGATATTTTTTCAGTACCCGAATAGCCGTAGGTGCCGAAAACATTCGTGTTACCCGATATTTTTTCACTATCTGCCACCAGATACCTGCATCCGGCCGTATCGGCAACCCTTCATACATGATTGTCGCCATTCCCGCGATCAAAGGAGCATAAGCAATATAAGAATGTCCGACGACCCAACCAATATCTGACGTACAAAAAAACACCTCACCCGCTTTGCCGCCAAAAATGATATCCATAGAGGTTGCCAGTGCAACAGCATAACCGCCAACATCACGCTGTACGCCCTTTGGCGTACCCGTTGTGCCGGAGGTATAGAGCACGCAGGAGGTTTCATTTGATTCAAGCCAGGTCACAGGCACGTCAGCATCAAGGTACTGCTGCCGCAATGTCGCGAAATCGATATCTCTTTCAGCCACCCAAGCCATTTCAGCCAGTCCACGATTAACTATCAGTACATGATGGGGTTTGCAGTTTGCCAGTTCTATGGCTTCATCCAGCAACGGTTTGTAAGGAATAACTTTTCCACCCCGAGATCCCGCATCCGCAGACACCACCAGCACAGGTTCAGCATTATCCAGCCGTGTAGCAAGGCTCTGGGAAGCAAAACCACCGAAGACAACAGAGTGAATAGCACCGATACGAGCACAGGCAAGCAAAACAAATAGCGCTTCGGCAATCATCGGCATATAAACCAAAACTTTGTCACCTTTTTTAACGCCCAAAGAAAGCATCATGGCCGCCGTTCTGTTCACTTCTTGATGTAATTCCCTGAAAGTGAAAACCTTCTCACTATTCGTTTCGGTTGAAACCGTGATAAGCGCTTTGGCGTCAGGCTGGCTTTCCAGCCAGCGATCCAGCGCGTTGTAACATAGGTTGGTTTTCCCTCCGCAAAACCAGCGAGCAAAAGGAGGGTTGCTGTGATCCAAAACCTGCTCAAAAGGTTGTTGCCAGAAAATGCGTCTAGCCTGTTCAGCCCAGAAGGAGTTTGGATCATCAATGGACTGCTGATAAAAAGTGTTGAATAACATAATCTCTCCTAGTGCTGCATAGATTAGAGGCAGCACTCTGGGAGAGTAGCCGCTGATAGTATTTCAGATCATATAACGTATAAATCGAGGTATTCGTTTACAGGCATGTTTTCCAGTAACAGACGGTCAAGGGAAACAGACAGAATTCTCTTTTGCTGGGTTTCAGGGAACTGACGTGCTAGGTTAGTTTTGAATTTTTTCAGCAATAACGGCATACCTTCTTTGCGACGACGAGCGTGGCCGATAGGGAATTCGACTTTGACTTCATCAAGCTGGCTGCCATCTGCAAATGTAACGGTTAATGCGTTAGCAATAGAGCGTTTTTCCGGATCGTGGTAATCACGGGTAAAATCAACATCTTCAACACACACCATTTTTTCCCGCAGTGCATCAATACGGGGATCGGCCGCGACACTATCTTCATAATCCGCCGCAGTGAGACGGCCAAAGATCAAAGGAACCGCAACCATATACTGAATACAGTGGTCTCTGTCCGCAGGGTTGTTTAACGGACCTTGCTTATCAATAATCCGAATACAGGCTTCATGGGTACGAATGGTGATTTTCGTGATGTCATTGATGGTCTTGCCAGCGTCTTTCAGTTGCTGATGCAAGCTCATTGCCACCTCTACAGCAGTTTGTGCATGAAATTCCGCCGGGAAAGCGATCTTAAACAACACGTTTTCCATCACATAAGAGCCATATGCGCGCTGGAATTTGAAAGGCTGCCCATTGAACAAGACATCATAGAATCCCCAGGTTTTTGCGGTTAATACAGAGGGATATCCCATCTCACCCTTTTGTGCCATAAGGGCCAGACGAACAGCACGGGATGTCGCATCACCCGCCGCCCAGGATTTACGTGAGCCAGTATTGGGGGAATGGCGATAAGTTCTCAGCGACTGCCCATCAACCCAAGCGAGCGATACCGCATTCAGGATCTCTTCCCGGTTCAACCCCAGCATTTCAGCTACGACAGCGGTCGAAGCCACTTTTACCAGAACGACGTGATCCAACCCGACTTTATTGAACGCATTCTCCAGTGCAAGGCATCCCTGAATTTCATGCGCTTTGATCATGCCCATTAAAACAGCTTTGATTGTGAGCGGCTTTTTGCCACAAGCCACGGCATTTCTTGATAGCCAGTCAGCCACCGCCAGTATGCCACCAAGGTTATCGGACGGATGTCCCCATTCAGCCGCCAGCCATGTGTCATTAAAATCCAGCCACCGGATCATCGTACCAATGTTAAACGCCGCCTGTACGGGATCAAGCTGGAATTGTGTTCCCGGTACACGTACACCATTAGGCACAACCGTACCCGGCACAACAGGCCCCAGTAATTTCTTGCAGGCCGGGTATTCCAACGCCTCTAGCCCACAGCCCAACGTATCCAGAAAACAGTAATAGGCCGTTTCATGGGCAATGGATGATGTGATGGGGTATTCCATTACATAATCCACGATATCCACAATCACCTGATCATATTCAGGACAGTTGTTTACAACAGAGGTAGACATAATAATTCCTTGTTAAAAAAACATGAATGCAGGAAACACTGCACCAAAAATAACGTTATCCACGCTCACCAATTGGCGTAAGTATCCGATTTCCCGGCCCGGTATAATTGGCCGAGGGACGGATAATTTTGTTATCAATACGTTGTTCAATGATGTGAGCCGCCCATCCCGATGTACGAGCAATCACAAACAACGGTGTAAACATCGCCGTCGGTACGCCCATCATGTGATAGGAAACCGCAGAGAACCAATCAAGGTTCGGGAACATTTTTTTGTTAGTCCACATTACGGATTCTAGTCGATCCGCAATATCAAACATTTTGGTTGTTCCTGCCTCTTTGGAAAGTTGCAGAGCTACATTTTTAATCACTTTGTGACGGGGATCTGAGATGGTGTAAACCGGATGACCAAAGCCGATAATGACCTCTTTTCTTGCCAGACGCGCCAGGATATCTGCTTCTGCTTCATCAGGATTTTCATAACGTTGTTGAATTTCAAAAGAGACTTCGTTTGCTCCACCGTGCTTTGGCCCTCGCAATGCGCCAATTGCCCCAATGATGGCAGAGTAGATATCCGTGCCGGTTCCTGCGATCACTCGACTGGTAAATGTCGAAGCATTAAACTCGTGTTCTGCATAAAGGCTCAGGGATGTATGCATGACTTTTTCCCATGATTCACTGGGTTTTTTACCATGCAGAAGGTGAAGAAGATGCCCACCTATCGACTCATCATCGGTTTCTACCTCAATACGGCGTCCATTGTGACTATAGTGATACCAATAGAGCAGCATGGAGCCGAGAGAAGCCAGCAATCTGTCAGCAATATCACGCGCACCGGCAAGATTGTGATCGTCTTTTTCAGGCAATGTGCAGCCAAGAACGGAAACACCTGTACGCATGACATCCATCGGATGAGCGGCGGCGGGCAATGCTTCCAATGCTGCCTTGACGCTACCCGGCAAGCCTCTCAGGGCTTTTAATTTCGTTTTATAAGCAGCCAGTTCAGCACGGGCAGGCAATTTTTCATGGATTAACAGATATGCGACTTCTTCAAATTCACACTGAGTTGCAAGATCAAGAATATCGTAACCACGGTAGTGCAAATCGTTGCCATTTTTTCCAACGGTACAAAGCGCGGTGTTACCCGCACTCACTCCTGAAAGGGCGACAGATTTTTTAGGCTTGAAAGTGGTTGACTCAGTAACCGTGTTTTGTTCACTCATTGGTCTCACCTCTACTGTTTTATGCCATATAAAATGATGAAATTGGGTAGAACTGTCCGTTATTGAGATTTTTTCTGGGAGAAAAGCGCATCCAGTTTTTGTTCAAAATCGTAGTAATTGATGCTTTCGTATAACTCGTTGCGAGTCTGCATCATATTTATTACATTCTTCTGTGTCCCTTCATGACGAAGAGTGGTGTAAACCTGCTGGGCTGCCTTATTCATTGCCCGAAAGGCAGAAAGCGGGTAAAGCGCGATAGAGACATTCACCCTTTTCAACTCTTCGGTCGTGAAAAGTGGAGTCGCCCCAAATTCAGTGATGTTAGCCAACACGGGAACCCTGGTTATTGACGCAAAAGTTTTATACATGTGCAATTCAGTGATCGCTTCAGGAAATAACATATCCGCACCGGCTTCGATATAGGCTTTGGCCCTGTCAAGCGCCGCTTCCAAACCTTCAACCGCCAACGCATCAGTACGGGCCATAATGACGAAATTCTCATCAGTACGGGCATCGACTGCGGACTTGATGCGATCAACCATCTCCTCTTTAGACACAATCTCTTTATTCGGACGATGACCGCAGCGCTTCGCACCGACTTGATCCTCAATATGCATCCCGGCAGCGCCAGCTTTAATCATTGAACGCACGGTGCGAGCCACATTAAAGGCAGAAGAACCAAAACCGATGTCGGCATCCACCAGCAATGGCAAGTCACATACGTCCGTAATACGGCGGATATCGATCAACACATCGTCCAGCGTTGAAATTCCCAGATCAGGCATACCCAATGACCCCGCCGATACCCCGCCACCAGAAAGATAAATGGCTTTATAACCCGCTTGTTGCGCTAACAGCGCATGGTTCGCATTGATGGTGCCAACAACCTGTAATGGCGATTCAGTTTCTATAGCCTGACGAAATGCTAAACCGGCAGAGGAAAGCGGCATACATAACCTCATTGTTATTATAATGAAATGTATTTGTTAACAAGCAATGTGTATGCCAATAAAGTAAAAAATGACTAATAGATCTAAAAAACAAGACAGATTCTATATCAAGGTATTGTTTTTAAATTAAAAAACAAAGTTTAAAAAATTGACTACCCTGTAGAAAAGCATCATTGATACAGCAGCGTCTTTGTTTCATAATGAATCAATTATGTTTCATGAAACATAATTAAAACAATTACGAAACATTGAATTATCGTGGTGGGGAAACGGGATGGCAGAAACACAATCAGTAGAACGTGATAGCAGTGACAAACCGATCATTTGGACGGTGTCCATTTCCCGTCTTTTTGATCTATTCCGAGATATCACACCGGAGTTCGACCATCAGGCAGATATCACACCCATCCAACTTGGTTTTGAAAATGCGGTTCAGCATATTCGTAAACGGCTAACAACCGAACGTTGTGATGCCGTGCTCTGTGCCGGTTCTAATGGGGCCTATCTAAAAAGTCGTTTATCAGTGCCTGTTATCATTGCCAACGCTAGCGGGTTTGATTTTATGCTGGCATTAGCCCGTGCACGACAAATCAGCTCTCGCATTGGCGTAATCACCTATCAAAATACATTGCCTGCTCTGGAAGAATTTCAGCAACGGTTCAACTTGCGTATTGAACAACGCAGCTACGTAACAGAAGAAGATGCGCGGGCCCAGATCAATGCATTAAAAGCCATCGGTATCAAAGTCATTGTTGGTGCCGGGCTGATTACCGATCTTGCTGATGAAGCTGATCTTGTCGGTGTTTTTGTCTATTCCGCAGATTCTATTCGCCGGGCATTCCATGATGCACTGGATATTGCCAGAATGACCAAGCTCAATCAGGCTTCAATTTCTGTCTATCCAACAGAGCAAACTTTGCGTACCCGCCACACTCTCAATGATATCCGGGGGGATTCTGCTGTGATGGAACATGTTCGCAACACCGTCATGCTATATGCTCGTTCGCCGGCTACTGTCCTGATACAAGGGGAAAGCGGTACAGGGAAGGAACTGGTGGCACAAGCCATTCACCATGAATATGCTCTCCGGCATGGTCAAGTTGCCGGTAAACATCAGCATCCATTTGTTGCTGTTAACTGTGGTGCCATTGCGGAATCTCTGCTGGAAGCTGAATTATTTGGTTATGAAGAAGGGGCGTTCACGGGTTCACGGCGTGGAGGGCGAGCCGGTCTTTTTGAAGCCGCTCATAGGGGCACACTATTTCTGGATGAAATTGGTGAAATGCCCCTGCTTCTTCAAACACGGCTATTAAGGGTACTGGAAGAAAAATCCGTTGTCAGGGTTGGAGGGCACCGCCCCATTGCTGTTGATGTTCGGATCATTTGCGCCACACATGGCGATTTGGATACCTGGGTTCAGGAAAGGCGTTTTCGGACCGATCTATTCTATCGTCTGAGTGTATTACGGATCAATATTCCCGCTCTCAGAGAAAGGGGCAACGATATTGGTATATTAGCGCTGGAATATCTGCGACGGGCATTTGCCGCATTGAATTTGCCGGTATCACAGTCAAGAGTACAAGAACTTTCTACCTGTCAGGAGGCATTGCAAGCCTATCATTGGCCCGGTAATGTCCGGGAATTACGTAATCTCATGGAACGAATCGCGTTATACCTCAGCGCCCATACTGAGCATGCATTGACACCTGAATTGATATTGGCTCTTTCACCGGAGCGCCAACCTGCTCTCAGACTGACCGAAAAAAGTATAAAGCCCTTGTTAACTGAGCAATCTTCACTTGTTGCGCCACTCTCAGCCCATGAAACTATGGAACGGTTTTCTGGCAATCGTCAGGCAGCGGCAGAATATTTGGGGATTAGCCGTACTACGTTGTGGCGACGGTTGAAACAAGAGATGACAGGGAATAAGGGAAAGGGAATCGATTGAATGCAGTTATCAGGTAAAGCTACTTTTTCGACATGGGAGCAACGTTGTTCGCTTCTATTTACTTACTTATAAAATAACGGCGATATGAAACGAGAACTCAACGTTTTTATCAAAACGCTATTTATAATATGCTTCTACCATACCTGACTGTTGTCTATTGAGTCGGTTGGTCAAAGCAAATCTCATGGTTTGAATAGCATCAGGGAACCGAGTTGTTTAAGACGCCTTACTCATAGCAAAGTAACGAAACACCTATCATCATTACAGTTGGGATAGTCAATTCATTTAATTACGGAGCTAACGAAGCATGTCCCCAATGTCATTTTACATCGCGATTTTCATCGCACTCGTATCAATCTTTACGCTTATATTCTTTGCCAGGAAATTAAAAACGGCAAGACAAAGACTGTCCGCAAAAGATGCCATTATTGAAGAATATAAAATCCGCTTTAGTGACTATTTTGATGTTGATGCGGAGTGCAAAAAGCTCATTTCCGATACTGAAGATGAGAAAAACCGCATTGAATTTGACGCAGCTCAACGGCTCACCAAGATCAATGATGATGCATTTAAAGCTGAACACACCAAATCTGAAATTGAGGCTGATATTCAGTCACTTCGTGATAGTTATCGCAGCAAGAAAGAAATCTATGATGGCTTGGTGCGTCAGCTAGCTATCTACAATGAAGATTTTGAACTGGCTGAACTGGGCTTTTATCAACCCCATTTTGACTTCAATGCAAGTGAAAAATTTAAAGAAAAAATTCTCCGTAACCGAGAAAAACAAAAAAGGATCTTGAAAGATAAGGGCATTGCCAATGCAATTTACTGTTCAACCGAATGGACTGTTGGCGGTTCACGAGCAGAAGGCAAGAAACTCGCTACCCGCGCAATAAATATTACCGCCCGAGCCTTTAACAATGAATGTGACGCCGCGATTGCCAACTGTACCTGGAAAAATGCCACAGCAATGGAGGAGCGCATACGTAAAGCGTTTGATGCTATTAATAAGCTGAACGAAACCAATCAGGTCCATATCAGCCGTAACTATTTGGCTCTCAAACTTGAAGAACTTCGCCTGACACATGAGTTCCGTGACAAAAAACAGCAAGAAAAAGAAGAGCAACGTGAATTACGTGCTCAGATGGCTGAAGAAAAGCGGGTTCAAATGGAGATCGAACGTGCGATTCGGGAAGCAGAGGCGGAGGAAGAACGATACGAACGAGCTCTCGACAAAGCACGTAAAGATCTGGCTAAAGCCAGCGCTGAACAGCGAGCCAAATACGAAGAGCAAATTTCTAAATTGGAGGCTGAAATTAAAGAGGCCGAAGAAAAAAGCCAAAGGGCACTCTCAATGGCACAACAAACTCGCCGAGGCCACGTATATATCATATCTAACATAGGTTCTTTTGGTGAGGATGTTTATAAAATAGGCATGACTCGCCGCTTAGATCCACAAGACCGTATTGATGAGCTGGGTAGTGCTTCAGTGCCGTTCTTATTTGATATCCACGCCATGATTCGTTCTGAGGATGCTCCTACCTTAGAAAAAGCGTTGCATGATCGCTTTGATAGTCACCGCGTTAACGCTGTTAACCGCCGTAAAGAGTTTTTCAATGCAAGCCTGAATGAGATCAAAGCTGCTGTGACAGAATTTGCCGGCAACGATGTAGATTTCGTCGAAACTGCTGTAGCGAAAGATTATTACGAGACAAAAGTAATGCGTGAACAAGAGTTGATAACATCGGGATCGCAGGATGGAAAGAAAGTGACTAACACTAAAATCCCTGCATTCGCAGATGCTATTTGACCCATACTATCAAGGGCTATGCTGGTGGTTCTAACCTCTTATCGACGATAGAAACACCAGCTTGAACGTTACTTACAAAACCTGGCGTGAGAAATCATTAATATGCAATCTAAGCTTCCGATTGATTCTATAATAATGATGTAATGTATGTTATATTAGTAACTTAAATCATATAAATTTCATTAGGTGGTTTGACTAGTGGCTAAAGGTGTATCAGGTAGGATCGTTCTAGAAGTAGATCCCGAACTAAAAAAAACGCTTTATTCAGTGTTAGCAATGGAACAACAAACACTTAAAAACTGGTTTGTCGATAAAGCACAAAAGCATATTGATGAAAAAAAACCCGAACTAATTAAAAGCTTTTCAAAGGTAGATAATGAAGTTTAAAGCAGATCAAACCATCCAGAAGTTAAGAGGTGGCTACTATACACCGCAAAACTTAGCTGATTACGTTACTAAGTGGGTTCTAAGTAAAAACCCAGATCATGTATTAGAGCCTAGTTGTGGTGATGGTGTTTTCGTTCAATCACTTAGTAACAATAACTGTGACAAGAACATCAATTTATCTTGTTTTGAACTCATTGATACCGAAGCAAAAAAAGCATCAGAACGTTGCAAAAATCTTAACTTCAAGAATTCTTTTGTAACAGAAGGAGATTTTTTGGGTTGGGCTAATGAACAAATCCGAGCTGGTGAATCTCTTTTTGATGGTGTTCTTGGTAACCCTCCTTTTATTCGATACCAATTCTTAGAAAAAGGCTTTCAGGAGCAAGCCGAACTTATTTTTAATCAGTTAGAGCAGAAGTTTACAAAACATACTAACGCTTGGGTTCCATTCCTTTTTGCATCATTAGCATTGCTTAAAAATGGTGGTCGTATGGGTATGGTTATACCCTCTGAAATCATTCATGTGATGCACGCTCAGTCACTGCGTAACTTTATGGGTAAGACTTGTTCAAAGATTGTAATTATCGACCCGAAAGAGATTTGGTTTGAAGATACTCTTCAAGGAGCAGTAATAATTCTCACAGAGAAGAAAGAAGTTCCTGAACAACTATCCAAAGGGGTAGGGATTATTAGTGTCAATGGTTTTGACTTTTTGCAAGATGACCCGAATGTGTTATTTGACAATACCATTGGCATCAATGGTGAAACAGTCGCAGGGAAGTGGACAAAAGCAACGTTAGAACCAAATGAACTATCGCTTATTAATTCATTGATAAAACATAAATCTGTTCATCAGTTTAATGAAATTGCAAAGGTTGATGTTGGGATTGTGACGGGAGCTAACAAGTTCTTTTTAGTGGATAACAACACTGTTAATCGTTATGGATTATCTGAATACTCTCATCCTATGTTTGGTAGAAGTCAGCATTGCCCTGGTATTTTGTATGACAAAGCACAGCATGAAGAAAACCAAGGACAAGGCTTACCTACAAATTTCTTGTACATAGAAAATGAGTTTGAAACGTTATCGAGCAGTATTCAAGAGTATATCGAACTTGGTGAAACCGAAAAATA
The DNA here is from genome assembly GCF_042879375.1 of Photorhabdus sp. RM323S. Lineage (NCBI taxonomy): Bacteria > Pseudomonadati > Pseudomonadota > Gammaproteobacteria > Enterobacterales > Morganellaceae > Photorhabdus > Photorhabdus sp. RM323S. The sequence continues at coordinate 18,234 of NZ_JBHFKZ010000027.1, read as the reverse complement.
TCACGAGCGTTACAAATGCCGTATTCGCCGGCCTTGGTATAAAGTTCCATCGGTGTATAGTACTGAGATTGGTATGTTAAAGCGTTGTCATGAAGCCCCAAGACTCATCCTAAATGATGTAGGCGCATACACAACAGATACTGCTTACCGAGTTACTTCGACATTCACTACTACTGAAAATTTAGTATGTAGCTTCCTAAACCCTCTGACGGCGATTACTGCTGAATTAGAAGGGCGTTATTATGGAGGCGGTGTATTAGAACTGGTTCCTTCTGAGATTGAAAAGCTGTATATACCTATAATCGAAAGCTTTGAGCACGATATCATAGAGATAAACAAGAAAATCAAAGAAGGTAATATTGAAGAAGTCATCAGAATGCAAGGTGAAACCATATTAACCAAATTAGGTTTTTCTAGACAAAATAATGAAACACTAATGTCAATTTGGCGAAAACTAAGAGATCGTCGACTTAGAAAGTAACTACCAATAATAAAGCAGCTCACTGTAAAGATAAAATGAGCTGCTTTGAGCACCTGTAGTTTATTGACTGTTTTTGGCAGGTTTCTCCTGACAACAGAGACAAGTAAATTTTGGCAATTACACAAAATCATGTACAGGGCCCTTTGACTCTATAAAGATTTATATAAGTCTTCTACTGAAGGAATTTTTCTGTCCAAGTCTCCTAAGTTGAAAAGCTCCTTAATCATGTTATCCATTTCTGCTTGTTTAACTTCAAGTTGGCGTTCTAATACAATTTTCTTACGAACACCTGATTTTAAAATTTCACTATATAGGCCATTCATTTCTTTTTGCTGATTAGCGATTTTGTCATGTTTTGAAATTTGAACATGATCAGCAAAGTCAATAGTTGGGATTGGCATTCTGGTTTGAACTTTTGTTCCACGAGCAACAAAACCACCACGAAAAATTTCACCGTAAATTGAAGCAAACCACTCCAAGTAGCGAGATGACAAGACCGCCTGGATATAATAAATAGAATAGTTACACTCTTCTGGCACGTTGATAATGCTATAACCAGCTGTGCCACCAGAAGAAACGAAAGTCTTTTGATTATCGATTGAATATTTATAACCATTTGATAATACACCAACAATCAATTTCTGAGCTACGTCGCAGTTCTCTAATGCTTGACTTCGACCGTATCTATACCACTCATTAGGTGTTGCCGGATCAGGTTTGATTGAGCGTTTACCATCATCAAGTTTATCTTTTACAACATGAAGGAAATTGAACATACAGGGATAATGGTTCTTTAAATTGTCATATTCGATAAACTTAACTTTACTCTCAACTTTATTGTATGGATAAAGAACAAAAGAGTTTGGTTCGACATCTTTGTAAGTATAAAAATGATCAGAACGATCAGTCTCAAAATAAGGTCTAGTTAATTCCTTTTCAACTTTATATTCTTTACCATGAAACTCAAAATAAATAAATCCATTTTCTGACTTAATTTCCTTGTGTATATAATAGTTATTTGCGCTGGTTTGAATACCATTAGCAATTGAGTTTTTTCCTAATATATCACCCAGCGTTTCAGAACACTTAAACATACGTTCTAAAATCTCATTGGTTTCCTTTTCCAGAACCCATGTGTCAGAGTTTAATTTATCAACTTCATAAGTACTTAATAATAGTGTTTTATTTTCTCGTGTGAGCCATTTTTTAAAGTCACTTACTTCATAGAAAGAAAACTCTTCTTGCTTTGATTTTTTTAGGAATAATAAACAAGTGTAAGTAGTCTTGTTCTTAAATACTTGATTAGACCCAAACGAGATTAACTTACACAAGTATTTATTATCTGAAAGTAACTTTCTTAGGTTTTTACCAGCACCAACCTTAGTAAACTTAGAAGGTAGTATATAACCTAAATAACCACCATCTTTTAATAATTGCATTGATCGCTCAACAAATAGAAAGTATTTGTCAAATTGTTTAAATGCTGATTTATATTTTTTCTTATATATAGCCAGTTCAGTAGGCGTAATCTGATTCATATGTTCAGTTGCCATATATGGGGGATTACCAACAATGACATCAAACTCAAATTCGTTGATATTGAATGGATTTACAGAAACAATATCTTGTGGTTTTATTGCGTCCATTTGATCGATTAAACTATTGCCGAAAAGAATATTCCGGTCTAAATCAGGTAGGATAGGTTTTTCCGTTCCTATCGTTTCTTTTGATTCTCCTTCTAATAGTTTTAATAAAAGACCAAATGAACACGCCTTAACTGCGTTATAGTCTTTATCTACACCATAAATACATTTACGAAGGATTTCTTTTTTAATAGACAACTTTAACGTGAATGTATGCTCAGTGAGTTGTCTCAGCTTAGACCTATCATGAACCAAATAGTAGTCAATCAGAATATCTTGAAGCGTTTGGAAAACTTCAAGAATAAATGCACCAGAACCACAAGCAATATCAGCAAACTTAGAGCTTAATATTTCATAATCTGATTTTCCTCCACAGTATTCAATAACTGTGTTTCTGATAATGTCTTTAACGATATGGTTGGGAGTAGTGACTACATCACGATCAATATGCTCTTCTTTTAGCTGTACATCTACACTTCCATCCTCTAAAATACGAACCTTTTCCCCAAAAAAGACCTCATAGATATTACCTAAAATATCTGACGAAAAGACGGAAAAAGAGTATGTGCTTTGTGGAAAATAAAGCTGTTTAATGATAGTCCAAATAGATGATTCTTTATTATTGATTAATTCATCTATATGTTCAAGCGCAAATAAACCAGAATTGTATTTCTTATCAGCATCGTGGAGCTTAGATACAAGTGACTTATAATCTTTTTTCTCTGCATAATGATAAAGTGTCTCATAGTCTTCAAGATCACGATCTTCACATACTCGTAAGAAAACAATACTGTTGATATATTTTTGAATTAAATCATTTAATTTTTCTTCATTTAATTCTTTCTTGATACAAAGAAACTCTTCTGCTAACAATAAACGCCAATCGTTTATTTGTTTCAGGAATAAGTCATCGATACTGAACTTAGAAATATTATTTTCGATCTCTGACCATTCATTGTCAAATTGTCCAGAATAAACACTTTCTCGACCAATTAGGGACTTGATTTCATCAAAATTATCCACTAATTCAGTATAGTGATAACATTTCACCCGCGAATTAGATGCTTGCTCATATTCTTTTACTGGTGTTGAACAGTCATAAATTACAGTATATTCAAAGTTAGATAAAACAGAAATCTTTAACTTTGCAGTAAATCCGTATCTCCTGACTTGCTTTGCAGGCTCCGGGTCTTTAAAAATGTCAACGCTTGGCTTTTTAGCTTCAACAAAAAATTTTCTTTCGGAGAAAAGTCTGAATGTATAGTCTGGTTTTTTTGTGTTTTCTCCTGCCTTACCTTTTAATCCTTCTTCGACAAGTACCTCTCTTTCATTTGTTATTTTGCCCGAAGAGTTATTGATATCCCATCCAAGTATTGTAAAAAACGGATCAAGGAAATCTGTTCTGAGTTGTGTTTCGTTATATTTCTTTGACTGATAATACTGTTTGTCTTGTTTATATTTTTTTACTAACTCTATTAGTTTTCCCTTACTATTCATCTTAATTTCTCTTAATAAAATCAATAGGTTGATTCACATAACCATCTTGCAATCCAATAAAAATCAGTAATTTTTCTACATTTATTTTAATATAAGCAGTCGTTTTCCTTATACTTTAAGTGTAATCATCTACTTCATGATAACCAAAAATCTGCATTTATTCTGATTCTCTCAACTCTGAAAAACCACATGAATTAAGCTTTCCTATGAGTATTTCTTCCGTTGAAGAAAGTGAAGTTCGGTTGTAGTACTAGGTTATAGATGGTTAGACATCTGATCCAACGACAGATAAATTCTGCTGGGCAATTATTTATACAGCTTTCACCGCAGAGAGTAGAATCAATTATTGGAACTACCTATTTCCATGCTATTTTTCTCATTTTTTATTTATTAAAGGTAATGAGAAAGTTAGCTACCTTCACAACTCTCAGGTCGTAGGCTTGGGAAGCCCCTGCTCTGCTATTGAGCTACGCCCGCACTTGGATAGGATATAATACATTTTATTATAGCAACTCTATAGACACCAGCAAGCCATTACCTGTTTAAATTGCCTATATTTCAGGCAGTTGAAAATAAAAACTCCCCTGGCAGTTATGCTACAGGGGAGTTGAAATTTGAAACTTAATTAAAGCGGTTATTTCTGTGGGCGCATTGCCGGGAACAGAATAACGTCACGGATGGTATGGCTGTTAGTCAACAGCATGACCATACGGTCAATACCAATACCCAAACCTGCGGTTGGTGGCATACCGTGTTCCAGAGCCGTGACATAATCTTCATCGTAGAACATGGCTTCGTCATCACCTTCGTCTTTCTGACGAACCTGTTCAGCAAAGCGTTCTGCCTGATCTTCAGCGTCGTTCAATTCTGAGAAGCCGTTACCAATCTCACGTCCACCAATGAAGAATTCAAAACGGTCGGTGATAAACGGATTTTCATCGTTACGACGAGCCAAAGGAGAAACTTCTGCCGGATATTCCGTGATAAATGTTGGTTGAATCAGGTGGCTTTCAGCCGTTTCTTCGAAGATTTCACACTGAACGCGACCAAGGCCCCAACTTTTTTCCACTTCAATACCAAGTGATTCAGCGATAGCCACTGCTTTATCCATATCATCCAAATCCGTCATGTTGGTTTCAGGACGATATTTGCAAATCGCTTCTTTCATGGTCATTTGGGCAAATGGTTTACCAAAATCAAATTCCTGCTCGCCATATTTAACCAGCGTGCTACCCAAAACATTCTCAGTCAGGGTACGGAACAGCTCTTCGATCAAAACAATCAGATCTTGGTAATCCGCGTAAGCCATATAGAGTTCCATCATGGTGAACTCAGGGTTATGACGCGGAGAGACGCCTTCGTTACGGAAGTTACGGTTAATTTCAAATACACGTTCAAAACCACCGACAACCAGACGTTTCAGGTAAAGTTCCGGCGCAATACGCAGGTACATGTCAATATCCAGCGCATTGTGGTGAGTGATAAACGGACGGGCCGACGCACCACCCGGGATCACCTGCATCATTGGTGTTTCGACTTCCATAAAGCCTTTATTCACCATAAAGCTGCGCAGGACGGATAAAACCTGAGAGCGGATTTGGAAAGTTTTGCGCGATTCTTCGTTAGCGATCAGATCCAGATAACGCTGGCGGTAACGGGTTTCTTGATCAGCCAGCCCGTGGAATTTATCCGGCAATGGGCGCAGCGCTTTTGTCAGCAGACGCAGTTCAGTACAGTGAATGGAAAGTTCGCCGGTTTTGGTTTTAAACAGTTTGCCGCGAGCGCCCAGAATGTCTCCCAGGTCCCATTTTTTAAACTGTTCGTTATAAATACCTTCCGGCAGATCGTCACGGGCAACGTATAACTGAATACGACCGCCCATATCTTGTAGTGTTACGAAAGAAGCCTTCCCCATGATACGACGGGTCATCATACGACCACCAACCGTCACTTCAATATTCAGTGCTTCTAACTCTTCCTGAGTTTTGTCGTCGTATTGCGCGTGCAAATCTCCTGAAATGTTTTCACGACGGAAATCATTCGGGAAAGTCATCCCTTTCTCCCGTAAAGCCGCCAGTTTCTCGCGGCGGGTTTGCAGTTCATTATTTAAATCGGGAGCCTGTTCTGCCCCCTGTTGTTGTTGTGACATATTAGTTCCTCATAAGCCAGCTTTAAGGCTTGCTTCAATGAATTTGTCCAGATCACCATCCAGCACAGATTGTGTATTGCGGGTTTCAACGCCTGTGCGCAAGTCTTTGATCCGTGAGTCATCCAGAACATAAGAGCGGATTTGGCTGCCCCAGCCGATATCCGATTTATTCTCTTCCATAACCTGTTTATCAGCATTTTTCTTCTGCATTTCCAGCTCATACAGCTTTGCTTTCAACTGTTTCATGGCTTGGTCTTTGTTTTTATGCTGAGAGCGATCATTCTGACACTGAGTCACAATGTTGGTTGGAATATGGGTAATACGCACCGCAGATTCGGTTTTGTTAACGTGCTGACCACCCGCGCCTGATGCGCGATACACGTCGATACGTAAGTCTGCCGGGTTGATTTCAATATCAATATCATCATCCACTTCAGGATAGATGAATGCAGAACTGAATGAAGTGTGGCGACGACCACCGGAATCAAATGGGCTTTTACGTACCAAACGGTGAACTCCGGTTTCAGTACGCAGCCAACCATAAGCATAATCGCCCATGATCTTGATGGTTGCTGATTTCAGGCCGGCAACTTCACCATCGGATTCTTCGATGATCTCAGTTTTAAAACCTTTGGATTCAGCCCAGCGCAGGTACATACGCATCAGCATACTTGCCCAATCCTGCGCTTCGGTACCACCAGAACCTGCCTGTAAATCAAGGTAGCAGTTAGCACTGTCATACTCACCAGAGAACATACGGCGAAATTCTAACTGGCCCAGTTTGCCTTCAAGCTGTTCCAGTTCTGCTACAGCTTCATTAAACGTCTCTTCATCGTCAGCTTCTACCGCCAGTTCTAACAAGCCTTGTACATCTTCCAAACCTTGTTCAAGCTGAACGATAGTCTCAACAATCTCTTCCAGTGAGGAGCGTTCCTTACCCAAAGCCTGTGCCCGCTCCGGCTCACTCCAGACACCAGGCTGTTCCAGTTCGGCGTTAACTTCTTCTAAACGTTCTTTCTTGGCATCGTAGTCAAAGATACCCCCTCAGAACCATTGTCCGTTCAGACATGTCCTGAATGTGGTTTTTTACCGGATTAATTTCAAACATATTTTAGTGTCTTACGTTGTGTAGTCGTAGATAAATGGGATATTTTTCGAACCGCGCATTGTAACGGATTTGGCAAAGGGTTTATAGCATTTCAATAGATTTGTCACGTATTCAAACGAGAATACGTGACTATTTTTTAATAGGGCCAAAGATGCTGGATCAAAAGTTGTACATTACGGTTGCCCCGGAATTCATTAACATCCAGTTTATAGGCAAGTTCTACTTCACGGACGCTGTTGTCCGGCCAACGAGCAGGATCGATATTGAACGCGATACCATCCAGCATCGGCCCACCATTTAATGGTTCTACCATCACTTTTAAATGACGTTCTCCCACAATGCGTTGTTGCAGCAACCTGAATTTACCGTCAAAAACCGGTTCCGGGAAAGCTTGCCCCCAAGGGCCGCCATCACGCAATATTTCAGCAACGTCCAATGACAGTTCATTCATTGCCAACTCGCCATCACTCCAGATGACACCTTCAAGTTGCGAAATATCCAGCCAGTCCGCCATCAGCGTGGAAAAGTGATGCTGGAATTGTTCAAATTTATCCTGTTCAAGTGACAGGCCGGCAGCCATTGCATGACCACCAAATTTCAGTATCAGCCCCGGATTTAACGTATCAAGTCGTTCAAGGGCATCACGCATATGCAGTCCCTGAACTGAACGGCCTGAACCTTTCAAAATGCCATTACCTGCCGGTGCAAAGGCGATAACAGGCCGATGAAAACGTTCTTTAATTCGGGAAGCCAAAATTCCCACCACCCCCTGATGCCATTCAGGATGATAGAGCGCCAGACCATAAGGCAATTCAGTGCGGGTACGTTCAAGTTTGTCGCAGATTTGTAATGCTTCCTGCTGCATTCCCTGCTCTATTTCACGACGGGTGTGGTTAAGGCTGTCCAGTTCGCAAGCTATCTGACGGGCCTTTGCCATATCGTCAGTGAGCAATAAAGCGACGCCAATGGACATATCATCCAAACGGCCGGCGGCATTCAACCTTGGTCCAAGAAAGAAACCCAAATCGCTGGCGGCCAGCTTATAAGCATCACGTTTAGAAACTTCCAGTAATGCGCGGATCCCCGCACAGCAGCGCCCTGCGCGAATACGGTTTAATCCCTGATAAACCAGAATCCGGTTATTGGTATCCAAAGGGACAACATCAGCAACAGTGCCCAATGCAACCAGATCCAGCATTTCTGCCAGATTCGGCAGCGCCATTCCCTGTTTTTCAAACCATTGTTCTTTTCTCAGCGCAGCTCTTAGAGCAGACATCAGATAAAAGGTGACGCCAACCCCCGCCAATGATTTAGACGGGAAGGAACAATCGGACAAATTGGGGTTAATAATGGCCTCTGCGGCGGGCAGAATTTCACCCGGCAGGTGATGGTCAGTCACAATCACTTTCATATGATGCTGATGTGCAGCCACAACGCCTTCATGGGAAGAGATACCGTTATCCACCGTAATAATCAAGTCAGCGCCTTTTTTGACAACCTCTTCTACCACCTGTGGGCTTAAACCATAACCATCTTCGAAACGATTTGGCACCAGATAATCAAGATTACGGTAGCCCATCGCCCATAGCGAGCGGATCGCCAGTGCCGTACTGGTTGCACCATCAGCATCAAAATCACCGACAATAACAATGCGCCAGTGTTCATGAAGTGCGGTCAACAATAGTGTTACCGCCTGTTCCACACCACTCAGATGCTGGTAATTCAGTAATCCCTGAACACTGCGTTCCAATTCATTAGCTTGCTGGATGCCACGGATGGCATATAAACGGCGCAATAATGGATGAATCTGTGGTGGAAGATGACTATCATCCACCGCCGGGCGGCGGCGGAGTTGTGTTTCAATATTCACTAAACTTATTTACCACGCTGATCTAATGCTTTTGCCAGCGCTTCCGGCGGCATATATCCACCTAACAGGCTGCCATCTTTAAGAATAATTGCCGGTGTTCCCTGTACACCAAACTGGACTCCCAATTTATAATGGTTAGCGATATCCACCTTACAATCCTTGATTGGCGAAATGCTCTCATTTTTAAACGCAGCATCCAGTGACTTTTGTGGTGTTGCACTGCACCAGATAGATTGCATATCTTTAGCGGACTGATGCTGCATCCCCTGACGTGGGAATGCCAGATAGCGAACAGTAATGCCAAGTTTATTGTACTCTTTCATCTCTCCATGCAATTTATGGCAGTAACCACAGGTAATATCAGTGAAAACAGTCACAACATGCTTCTCTTTCGGCGCTTTGTAAACAATCATTTGGTCTTTCATCGCCTCCAGCTTTTTCATCAACAATTGATTACTGACATTCACCGGAGTGCTGCCACTGACGTCGTAAATCGGCCCTTGTAATAAATATTTGCCGTCATCAGACAGATAAATGATACCTTGCTCGGTCACTATCGTATTTAAGCCCGCAATCGGTGATGGCTGGATATTTTCTGCTTTGATCCCCAGCTTTTGCATCGTCCTATGAACTTCACCATCATCAGCAAACGCATTTCCACTTAAAAAGGCCAGCAAAAGAGGGAAACATAACACGCTTTTTTTCATTTTCAGTTCCTTTAAATCCATGCTCACCCACGCGGATGATGTTGTTGATGTAACAATCTAAGCCGCTCGGTTGCGACATGTGTATATATTTGTGTTGTGGATAGATCGCTATGTCCCAGCAACATCTGCACAACCCGTAAATCAGCACCATGATTAAGCAAATGCGTTGCAAATGCATGGCGCAAAACATGAGGAGATAACCGTTCAGTATCAATCCCGGCCAATACAGCATAGTGTTTAATGCGATGCCAAAAAGTCTGGCGGGTCATTTGCCGCCCCCGGTTGCTGGGAAAAAGCACATCCAGTGTTGCACCATTCAACAACCCAGCTCTCCCATACTCTAGGTAATTCTCTAGCCAGTAAACAGCCTCTTCTCCTAAAGGTACCAATCGTTCTTTATTCCCTTTACCGATGACTCTCACCGCGCCTTGGCGCAAACTGACATCAGACAGTGTTAACCCCACTAGCTCAGATACCCGCAAGCCACAAGCATAAAGCACTTCAAGCATCGCCTTATCCCTTAACTCCACAGGCTGATCTGTGCAAGGTGCATTAAGCAAATTTTCTACCTGCTTTTCACTTAAATCTTTCGGCAACCGCTTGGGTAATTTCGGTGCAGATAAAAGCGCTGTCGGATCATCTTCCCGCATTTTTTCCCGGTAAAAATAGAGAAACAACTGACGCATGGCGCTCAATAAACGTGCTGAGCTACTGGCTTTATACCCTCCATCCACCCGTTCTGCCAGAAAAGACTGCAAATCAATCGCCTGGACAGATAATAAATCATGACCATGATGTATCAACCAATTATCCAGCGCCTGTAAATCCAACCGGTAAGAAACCAATGTATTTTCCGCCAGATCATGTTCCAGCCAAATAGCATCAAGAAATTGTTCTATCAGTGGATCTGTCAACTGAGTTTGTTGTTTTGACACGAAACTCTTCCCTTAAATCTGCACATCTCTGCTGGCTATTATGCCTGAAAAAGCAATTATTCTGTTACAATGCCCTCCAGATATTCAAAAACCATAATGATTAATGATGAAGATTGGTCTTTTTTACGGCTCCAGCACCTGCTACACCGAAATGGTAGCAGAGAAAATCCGCGATATCCTCGGCGAAGATTTGGTTGATCTCCACGACATTAAAGAGGCAACACCGGAATTAATGGAAACGTATTCGGTGCTGATTCTCGGCATCCCAACATGGGATTTTGGCGAATTGCAGGAAGATTGGCTGGTTATCTGGGATCAACTTCCTTCTCTTAATTTACAGGGAAAAATCGTCGCCATGTACGGTATGGGTGATCAAATTGATTACGGCGAATGGTTCCTTGATGCTCTTGGTATGCTATATCACCATTTACTTCCTTCTGGTGTACATTTCATTGGCTTTTGGCCCACAGAAGGTTATGAATTTACCAGCCCGAAGCCATTAACTGATAATGGTTCACAATTTGTCGGGCTGGCTCTGGATGACGTAAACCAATTTGAGCAAACTGATGATCGTTTATCACAATGGTGTATGCAAATCCTGCAAGAAATGGAACCTTTACTTTAATCAGGGCAATTTCAGCTCAATCAGGTATCAGGATATTGCAATAATAGTTGGTTGATACTCCTCCACTCATCCTGTGGCATGCTATCAGATGTTATCCATAAACGGATTTTTTTCCGGTTATAACCAGATTGCGCAGTGATTAGCACGCCATAGCGGCACATCCACGGCTGCCGGATAATTTGCCATTCATGTTTTTTCCATTGCAACTTATTATTATTGAGCAGAACCAAAGGCCCTTGTAATTTACGGATATTTTTCTGACTACGTCCCCAACTGGCAATAATCAACAGTACCAAAGGAAGCCAGAAAATGGAGTCATCCGCCGGCCACGGAGCCAACAATACGATAAGCGCTATTGCACCATGAATGCAGGTGGAAATAAGCTGGGTATTCCAGGATACCCTGAGATCACATTTCCACAGGACCACGAGCTTTATTTCTATTCTGAATAAGTTTAATCATGCGGAATAGCGCCTCATCTTCCGGACGTCCATGATTCATCAACCAGTTGAACAGATCAGGATCAGCGCATTCAAGTAAGCGAATAAAAAGTTGTTTATCATCATCACTCAGTGAGTCATATTCATGCTTAAAAAACGGCATAATTGAAATATCCAACTCACGCATTCCACGCCGACATGCCCAATGTATACGTGCTTTATTATCAATATCCATGTTCAAAAAATCCCCTTTTTAATTCTCATTGTTTATCTTAAAACCATCAGCCATTAAATCGCCCGGCAAACTCATGCATCATGCCAGCTAATAGCAATAATAACTACTTGCATTGTGCTTCAGCTCTTTTACCATTATGCATCATTGGCTCAAATATCTGACTGGCAGGATGTGTCATGACTTATAAAACTCCGTTTTCTTCACAATCTCCATTGTCTTCATCAACTCTTCCCCTGACGTTAATCTCTCTGGATGACTGGGGTCTGGTAACCGCAACCGGACCGGATGCCGAAAAATATCTGCAAGGTCAGGTGACAGCAGATATTTCTGCTCTTGCAGCGAATCAACATGTGCTCAGTGCACATTGTGACGCAAAAGGCAAAATGTGGAGCAATCTGCGTCTCTTTCATCGTGGTGAAAGCCTTGCTTATATTGAACGCCGCAGTGTGCTGGAAAACCAGCTTAAGGAGCTGAAAAAATATGCAATATTCGCTAAAGTTACACTAGTTCAGGATGAAAATGCGGTACTGCTAGGTGTCGCAGGTAAAGGCTGCCGTGAAGCTCTAAGCAACATTTTCCCTGCACTGCCGGGTGCGGATAATGCTGTAGTTCAACATGAAGCCACTACTTTGCTCCATTTTGCCTTGCCGTCTGAGCGGTTCCTTCTGGTTACAGACACTGCCACTGTTGAACAGCTAATAGAAAAACTTCAAGCCCAACTTAATAGCAGCGAACAGTGGTTGGCGCTGGATATTGAAGCCGGTTTCCCGGTCATTGATACCGCCAACAGCGCGCAGTTTATTCCACAGGCAACTAACCTCCAGGCATTCGTGGGGGGTATCTGTTTTAAAAAAGGTTGTTATACCGGTCAGGAAATGGTGGCTCGTGCTAAATATCGCGGCGCAAATAAACGCGCAATGTACTGGCTGGTGGGTAGTGCTGCCAAAATGCCGGCGGCTGGTGATGATCTGGAATGGCAACTGGGAGATAAATGGCGGAGAACGGGTACCGTTTTAACTGCTGTTAGATTGAATGACAATAGTATTTGGGTGCAGGTCGTCATGAATAATGATATGGAAAGTCATAGCGTGTTCCGAGTCCGTGGCGATGAAGAACATTCACTGGCCATTCAGCCACTGCCTTATTCCCTTGTTGAAGAAAAATAGTTTATGAGGTTTGTATGTCGTTAGCAGTGCCTGCCGTTGATTTTGGCCCTTTTACGGATGTGATCGGTTTTTTGATGGAGCTGGATAAACTGAAAAGAGTTCAGCGACGCACTAAGTTATTGGATAACCACCGTCAGGAAAATTCAGCAGAACATAGCTGGCATTTTGCTATCGCTGCGATGAGTTTTGCGCCGTATGTGAAAGAAGTCGATATTCAGCGGGTTATCCAGATGGCATTGATTCACGATATCGTTGAAATCGATGCTGGTGATGTGATGGTTTATGATTTAGCTGCCCGTGAAGCCATTCACGATCAGGAAGTTAAAGCCGCTAACCGTCTTTTTGGCTTGCTACCCGAAACTCAAAAAAATCACTTTATGTCACTTTGGCAAGAATACGAAGCAGGAGAAAGTCAGGATGCCCGTTTTGCTATTACGCTGGATAGATTAATGCCGATTCTGATGAATCTGCATAATAAGGGCCAAAGCTGGGTGGAAAACGATATTCGTCTTGAGCAGGTGCTGAATCGCAATCAATTTATTGCCGATGTCTATCCTGAATTCTGGCAATATCTGCTGCCACAATTAGAATCTGCTCAAAAGAAAGGCTGGTTGAAGTAACTTTTTTCCAATAATTTTATACTACAAATTCAGTGCGCCATATAAAGAATATGGCGCGCAAAATCAGACTTATCTCATTCCTGCACCACTCAGGATTCACTTTGGCTGGCCGTTGATAATTATCTTACCAGATATACCTTCATCTCCTGGTTTTCCCTCAGAGCCATCTTGACCCGATGCGCCTGGTTGGCCATTGTTCTCGAATCCGCTATTATTTACTCCACCTTCTCCGCCGTTCCCGCCTTTTCCGCCACTCCCCCCCTTCCCACCATCACCTCTATATGACAGAGCATTAATTATTGGCTGACCGTCGGAGAAACCAATATATATGTTACCACTGTCTCCACCTTTACCCCCATCTCCTCCATCCCCTCCATCTCCGCCATTCCCCCCGTTTCCTCCAGATCCGGAACGACACTTGCTTGTTTTATTGTTAGCATCACTCCCATTTCCGCCATTTCCGCCATTCCCCCCGTTCCCCCCATTTCCGCCATTTCCGCCGTTTCCACCACGACCACCCAGTGATAGCGCATTGACTAACCCTGTAATAGATTGAACCGTAACAGTTACGTCATTTGCATCTCCAGCGCGTCCGCCATTCCCCCCTGATACTCCCGCAGAACTGCTGGTTCCATCTGTACCTGATGTGGATTGAACTGCGCAGCTGTTTTTACCCTCTTTACCCGCACTACCATTGCTGCCATTAATCCCATTATTTCCTGGTGCCCCCGCTGAATTATCGATTCCATCAGTACCTTTATTGACAATGCCCTGCTTTCTATCAGTTCCATGTCCTATAACACAGTTCGCTTCGATGCTACCGTTAGTGCGGTAAATAATTTGACCTCCTTGCTCAAAGATTATCTGGTCATACACCAAAGTAACCGGCTCACCATAGTCATCGTTATCTTCAACAATCACTGGATTATCTGCGGTAACAGTAATACTTTCGCCACTGTATAGCGCAATCTTCATCGGGAAGCGTTTAGCATTAAGTATTTCTTCATAATCTTTGACCAAAGCAGAATCACTATAGATATAGGCCCGAAAAGCTTTGCACAAGTCAATATGATTACCCGGGACATTTGCCAGCCGTTCAGCAGAAAACGGTTCGGGCAACGGATGGTGGGGTTCCATTCTGCCAGGACCATACTGACTGTCAGGCACACCGCCGAGTTCCTTCAACTCTTGTATGGTTTGTACCGTAAAGAATGCCGGGGGCACAGTCGCTGTCTTCGGATCGTTAGAAAATACTACTTTGCCGTCAAAATCCGAGGTCTTAAGTTGCTTTGGCTGCCGCTCTATACCAACCAGATGATGATACTGATGTAATACGGCTAAAGTTTCAGTAAAAGTCTTCATTTTACTCATGGGAATTCTCCTGAGTTTAAGTTTATACATTTAGGATAGTTTCATATATCAGTTGTCCATCTGACCAAATTCCAAAGTATCTACCGCTATTACTACCGGTTGTGACACTAAATTGCTCATAGTCAAAATCTTGCCCTTGGCTAATCACCAGATTAGCCATAGCGAAAACTTCGATTTTTTCTGGTAAAGGATATAGGCACTTCAACAACAGGTATGCCAGAAAAATAATTCCTATGGGAATTAATTAGGTAAGTATTTATTCACTTTACAGAAAGCGATTGGATGCAATATTTGAATTATACAATTTAATCTTCCACTTTTTCCATTAGTTATAGAGAGTATTTACGTGATATATCACTACCTTTTAATGCGTGCTGATTAAGAATTTCAATTTTATATTTATCTCATTAGGTATTATTAGGAAATACAAATAAAAACAACAAGTATGATTTTTTTCAAAAATCACAACAAGATAGAAACCTATAAATATTATTGAATAATTAAATTATGAATGTGATTTAAATTAATGGTGAAAAATAATTCCTCTTTGCGAAAATAAGACTTTTTTACGAACAAGACTGATTAAAGCAGTGTAAAACAAGTTTAATCTGACGTATTTACGGTTTTACATAATAACACTGCAAGTAACCCGATTCGTATTCTATTAAATCATTCATTTGAGAGTTTTCTATGATCAATGATTTAACTGGTTTATGACAAAGTTTATTGTCAGTTGAAAACATTATTAAAGTCGGTTCCTTTGGAAAAATAAATTGTCTGATTAAACCATTCATGTTTTTATTTATCCTTTTTTCCGGGGTATGTAAGCATTAATAAAACCAATTATTTTTCTCATCTTTCACTGATAATTTTATGATGGGCAGATTTTAAGTTGTTATTAAAAGCCATTTTTTTAACCTCGGGTTTTAATCGGTATAATCAGGTTTTAACCATTGTTTTTACTACTTTTAACACCTGTTTTTTCTTAAGTTTAATCATCATAGTATATTGTGTTTTACTTTTAACCAACTTTAATCATACCCATTTTTTATCTTTACTGACGTTGTTTTGCTGGCAATTTTTAGTAGTTTTCATAAGTCATACTCATTTGTTTTATCTTCATAAATCAACCTGTAAATAGTCTGATGGTATAAAGATGCTATTTTATATTTTATCGGATAATATTCTTTTTCTCACTGATTTTTTAACTCTCTTTTAATGGTTAATGAGCTTCAATTAAATATAATTAATAATCATTTTAAAAAGTTTTACTTATAGTTAAATCCGTCTTTTATATAAAACCTTTAATATCTCTGTTTTAGTGCTTTTAAATGGTTATGGCAGGTTAGGTAAATGTAAAATAAGCGGAGGGTAGCATTGTTGATAAATACATTAAACATGACAGGGAATAAGCCGTTTTTAGTCACTCTGTACCTTTTAAAAATCTGGCATTAATGGATGTCTGTTTTTTTTACCCTTAGTTAACTAATTGCCCAAAAAGAGAAAATAAGCAGAAAGAGAAAATAGACCATATTAAAAATATGAAATCTTGTCCCAGTTATTAGGATTGAGATAATTATTTGAAACTTATAAAAAAGAACTCCAATTCTGGCCGGGGTAAATTGAGTTTATTTACTGTCAACTTCTCCAAAAAGTGCACCTATACAACAGCCCTAAATCGTTCTGGTTTTCTGTGGTCACAAATTGGCTGGGCTGAGATGGTTGGAATCTTTAATCCTAACTCTGCATCAGACTGATAAATAGAAAATATTCATCCTTATTTGATTGATAAGTAAATATTAACATAAAGTTAAAGTAATCCCAGCCGTAGCTGACTGGGATTAGCGTTTTATCTAGACTTACTAGTCACCAGTAAATATTTTGGTTAGCGGACATTGTGACATTTTTTGAATTACAGAATGAACTGTACCGGCAGGTAATAAAGTCTCTTTTATTGTACTCCCATCATCAACACTCCAAATTAGGCGATCATTTTGGCTTGTTTTCATAAAGTAAATATAATAGCCATTATCCCCCATTGCAGTACAAGTCATATCAAACAAGCTATCAATAAGATCTTCTCCTTCTCCTGTAAAATAACTTTCTGCATTTTTGTATAAAGTAATAGGATCAAAGGGAATATCATTACATGCCAACTCATCTATTTTCATATTTGAGTAAAAGCCAATTGTTGTCCTTAATTCGAAAACATCAACAATGTCAAATAATCTATTTCCTTCTAAATAGAAAGAAAATACTCCATTTTTCCAAAAGCTATCTGGAGAGTTCCATGACTCAACAATGTCAAATTGAAGAGAAAAGTAAAATGGATCACCATAAATCACTTTAGTTTCACTCCTAGTTTTTTCTGAATATCACTTGGCACCTGTTTGCTTGTTAAGGAATTGTTAATATCTCCGGAGCTGCCATTCCAATGATATTCTCCGTTAGTTCCTTCGAATCGGTGAACGTTACCGTTCTTATCTACTGAGAACCGAACCTCTTTATTGTTATAGTTTTTTGAGCTTGGTATAGAGTTTTCAAAAAGAATTAGAGAGTCTCTAGGTTCTATTCCTGCATTTTTGCGATTTCCATCCCTCCGGGAGTATGTTTAGGATTTGATTTGTAAGTTAGCCCATTAGAAGCGACTATTGGCTCCGGTACCGGTATTGCGCTTCCTCGGTGTTTCCCAACAATCGAAGCAATTGAAACCTTACTACCAATAGCACCACCAATACCGGCAGATTCTACCGCTTCTTTGGCTATCAGGGCACCTTTTTCCCTGGCGGGCAGGGCGTTATATAACCAAGATTGAGAGTAAGTGCTAAAGAGTTCCCTATCTTGTGATAGGGAATCTGTATTAGGAAGATAGGCACTATAATAGCGGTCACTCAATAGCAATTGAGTGACCGGCTAGTCCTTAATACATCAGGCTATTACACTTAATCTTAATAAAAATCTTCGCGTTTAAATTTCTTTCCTGTTGGTTCAAGTTCATCAGGCTCAAAACATACAACATATTCGTAGCCATCAACTCTGGCAGCATAACCATAAAGTATACCGTCTTCTTCGCTTATTCCAACAATAACACCATTCCTACCAATGAATTCTGGGCGACCTTTAGAAGATACTATTTTAACTTCTTGAAAAAAATCTATTTTATTTATCATTTATGTGTAATTTTCCCATCAAGTGAAACATTTAAGTGTTTACCATCTCTACTCGCCCAGCCTAGTTGAGCTTTACCTTGTGATGAAAGTTGGACATCCCATTCAAAAGGTTGTCCTTGAGTTCTGGAAGGCCCTTTTGTCCATTCGTTACCAAACTTATCTATATAGCCTTTATTTATACCTCTACGTAAAGGCGAATTAGGAATATAATCTTCTG